>CAIVHU010000083.1 GCA_903905735.1 uncultured beta proteobacterium | reverse complement strand
GCTCGCGCGGGGGAACCCAGTCTGGACCGCTTCGGAAACCTTAACATTTGGGCCTATCCCCGCTCGCGCGGGGGAACCATCATCCACTGCGGGGTAGAGAAGCTAGATTCGGGCCTATCCCCGCTCGCGCGGGGGAACCGTCAGACCCAGTATATTCAGCGCCTGGTAAGCGGGCCTATCCCCGCTCGCGCGGGGGACCCCACCTGGGCCTGTTCCTGACGGGATACACACGGGGCCTATCCCCGCTCGCGCGGGGGAACCTTTATGGGGTGCCGGTGGGTCTGGTGCATACGGGGCCTATCCCCGCTCGCGCGGGGGAACCATGGGTAGTTCCAGCTGCAGCAGCTCGGCGTCGGGCCTATCCCCGCTCGCGCGGGGGAACCCAATTACGCAAGCTGGGGGGGCGGTGGCGGAGGGGCCTATCCCCGCTCGCGCGGGGGAACCTCTTGCCCGCAATGCCCACGAAACCTGCGGTCGGGCCTATCCCCGCTCGCGCGGGGGAACCGCTCCGGCTACAGCGGGGCAGGTGGGGCATCAGGGCCTATCCCCGCTCGCGCGGGGGAACCAATCATGCAAGGGGATTTGCCCGTTTCCTTGGGGGCCTATCCCCGCTCGCGCGGGGGAACCCATTTGCATGGGTGTGGACAGTCGGCAGAGCTGGGCCTATCCCCGCTCGCGCGGGGGAACCTCCCCTACCTTATCGGCGGCATCTGCGGTCTTGGGCCTATCCCCGCTCGCGCGGGGGAACCCAATGGTCAGCGATGTGGTCGATGTCGCGCTCGGGCCTATCCCCGCTCGCGCGGGGGAACCGCCGCCACCAGCATCACCGCCGTCGGCGGTTTGGGCCTATCCCCGCTCGCGCGGGGGAACCGTCAAAACGTCAAGTTGGTCTTGCCAGCCTTGGGGCCTATCCCCGCTCGCGCGGGGGAACCTTGATCCGTTCAGCACAGAGACGGTCGCAACGGGGCCTATCCCCGCTCGCGCGGGGGAACCCAGCCAGTCGCAAGCGCCTTTGTGGAAGTCGCGGGCCTATCCCCGCTCGCGCGGGGGAACCCCGACTGAATATCGCCAGATCCACGCCGCTTGGGGCCTATCCCCGCTCGCGCGGGGGAACCATACCACTGCTCCCGAGATTGATATTGTCCAAGGGCCTATCCCCGCTCGCGCGGGGGAACCCAAGCGTTGCGCCAGCGAGAGTGCCTTTAACGGGGCCTATCCCCGCTCGCGCGGGGGAACCTTTTTGTCACGTACATGTTTTTGCTCCCGAGAGGGCCTATCCCCGCTCGCGCGGGGGAACCGCCCCGGCTTCCATGTAGCCAGTGCTGCCTAAGGGCCTATCCCCGCTCGCGCGGGGGAACCTTTATGGGGCGCTGGTGGGTCTGGTGCATACGGGGCCTATCCCCGCTCGCGCGGGGGAACCATCTTGATCCAGTATTGACCGCCTGATGACTGGGGCCTATCCCCGCTCGCGCGGGGGAACCCAGTATTTGCTCGATTCTTCGGCGGCTTTTTTGGGCCTATCCCCGCTCGCGCGGGGGAACCTCTCGCACCTAACTTATTGAGGCGCAAGAGAAAACAACAAAACCCATTCAAAATTTTAAAGAACGTCTGCAGGCCTGCTACGCCGGGTCAACCACATCCCGTCCATCTCAACTAATTTACGGGGTGGTGTTCCAAGATGGGCAAGGCCGATGCCGCCCACCTCGTTCAAATCACGCCAGACCATCACCAAGCTGCCTCTTGGTTCTTGGGCATGCCAATCGGACACAACATCCCATGTGCGTTCACGTACGCCTTTATTCATCCGCGGTGCAACAAAGACATTGGGCGCAACCTCCAGCATGACCGAGGCAAGGAAGCCATGGAATCGGTCTGCCACATCACGCGTCACGATCGTCACCAGCGCCATCAACCTCCTCCATGCGTAAAACCTGCTTGATTTTGTCGATCATCGACGGGATGACTTGCTGTTTGCGAAACACTTGAGCAGCTTCACGCCGCACCAAACGGTCAACAGTATCTTCCGCGCCTTTGGTCACCTGCTTGGCGGCGGCAAAAGCGATTTGCAGCGTGACCGCTTCGCGAAACAGGTCGGCAATGTCCAGTACAAATGACTGGCCTGAGTCCTCATGAATAAAACCCAGCGGTGGCAGCGCCGCCAGTGACTGCACCGCAATCGCCGCAGCAGCCTGGACCGCCGTGGCAGCATGGTTCAGCGCCTGATTGGGAATGTCAGCGGCCATCGGGTTGGCCCGGTCGTAATGGCGGCCACTCCATTCTATGCCGTGCTTGTCGGCCATCAGCTTGTACATGACCTTCACGCGGGAGCCTTCAATGCCGCGCAGCGTGTCCAGATCACGGTGCGGCAGGATTTCGCCCAGGCGTAGCGCATACATATGGCGCGCCACGCTGATGCGCCGACGCGGGTTACCCCACAACTCAGCCTGCCGTCTGGCTACATCGGAACGATCCGGCATCAAGGGCGGTGCTGTGTAAGAGCGCACACCATCTACGCCAACAGCGGCCATCAGCGTGCCGTGACGGGCCAGCAAGCGCAAGGCATCGTGCGTCACGCTGCTGCCCGGTCCCAGCAAAATCATGGACACCGATTGATGCGGAATTTGATCCACTTGCGGGGTCAGTGAATTAGCCCCACGCATGAAATGCAAGCAACCATCAATTACGCACAGCTCACCGCGCTCCAGCCAGAGCAACCCATGGCGGTCTGCGTGCGGAAAACGGGCGGTTTCCAGCCCCAGTCGGCCCTTTAGCATATGGGCACTTCTGCCATATCAACCACGTGCAGGGCGCAATAGAAGCAAACCAAAGCCAAACGCCTTATGCCGCCCGAGCCCATTGGCTAGAAGTTGTGCAAAGGCTTGAGAGTTGCTCACGCGCAGTTGCCCGGCCAGCACCGCATCTGGCCCACCGACCAGGCGACTGTGGCGCACATCATCCGCGCTGCCTTTTTGGCTTTTGCGCGTCACGCCCAACTGCTGGTAGCGGGTCATGCGGGCATCCATCAACTCAGCGCCACCTTGCCGAGCCAGCAAATCGCGCAGCCACTGCGCATACACCTCGCCACGATCCAGCACACTGCCCTGTGCCTTTTCAACCGCAGCGAGGAATACATCCCGCTCGCGGCCTGTTTTGCCTTCGCGGATGATGGGGCGCACGCGTACCTCAAACCCAAGCGTGTGGCCCACGGCCCACTGCGTGGGGAAGGGGCGCACGTTCATGCCGCCATGCTGGCGAGTTTGGCCAAGCCCCAGCGCAGCGGACACGTCAGGATCAGCCAGGGCAACGAGTTGTGCCAATCCAGCAGCGTCCAAGCGGGTATAGGCCAACAGACCTTGCTCGGCGTCGAGGTAACGAATCGGTTTTGGCGCTTGTTCACCAAAGGCTGCGTGCAGCAGTGCATGGAGCGCGTAGCCCAAATCACCCTCTTTGTCTAACAAACGGTGGCGTGCTGCCCACGCCGCCAACCGCTGTGGGTCCGGCTGGGTGTGCAGCAAATAAAGAGAGTCTGAACTCATGACTTGTTTCCTTTGGTTTGGATGAGGCCTTCTCGCACCGGCCGCCAGCCGCCATGAACACCGCTGGTCCAGTTGCGTTCGTCGCATACATCGACCAAACGGTCACCCGGCAATTGACCTTCGCCGTCTGGCCACTGGGCTCGCAAACCACGCTGGCTATTAGTCAATGGGACAAGCTGCAGGACTTGCAACACCGAATCGGCCTCCACCCAACCGGCCACCAAGCGGCCAACGGGCAGGCAGGGTTTGCGACCAATGTACAGGGGACGCTGGGGGCGATCGAGCGCGTGCGCTACCTCCTCCAGTGTGGGGGACTCGTCGGCAGGCTCCAGTCGCAAAGCAAGCAGGGCCGTGAGGTCGGTGTGGTAATCACGGAATCGCAAATGCATACTGTCAACGGCCTTCTCGCCACCTCGACGCTCTTCCACCGTGCCCCATGTCGTCCAGCCCTTGTTGTTGGCCAGCAGTAGCGCTGTCTGAAAGTCGGTTATGCGTGACCCCTGCGTCTCCAATCGCGCCCCCATGCGTAGCCGCGTTTGCAGACGGTTGTGCAAGCTGTCGTCGCCCCGATCCCAACCCAAAGCGTTCGCAATCAAGCCCGTGACCATGGATAGCGCCGGAAAGTCCCGGATGACGCCCAAGTTATCAATCGTTTCACCCCCAAACGCGATGAGCGGGGATGACAACCTGATCAGCAAATGGCGCGGCATGTCAGGCCACCTGTGCGGGCACGACGCCTTGGGTGATGTAGGCCTGTACCCAGGTGGCCAAATCATTCAAGGGTAAACGTTGGGCGTTGGGAACGCTCACCTTGTCCAGTGCGAGGAAACGCCTGTCGAGCGTGGCACCGTAAGCCTCGTCGAGCTTGCCGATTTCATCCGCCAGCATCTGCGCGGCAGTTTCGCGAAGTGCAGTGTGGTCAGTCGGCAAGGCGTTTTGGAATGCACCCGCCAGGCTACGCGGCTGCCAGTCGCCCACTTCCACCAGCAAGAATTTGGCCCAGTCAAACGGTGCCGTAGAGCCGCGCTTGGCGCCAGGGCTGACCGTGGCAATCAGGTGCAGCAGGTGCTGCACCACACGGCCTGCCAGCTCCCGCTTTTCAGAGGGCAGGGTGGCCCAGTCTTTTGCCGCCTCACCTTCCAGGTTGGCAATCAGTTGTGGCACATCCACCACCACGTAGCCGTAATACAAGCCGGATGCCAGTTCGGTGTCGAAGATACCGGCTGAACCCAGCTCGCCCGCTTCGCGCAGCAGATCGTCCACCACGGTGAAGTAGTCGTTTTCCACTTGCGCTTCATGGACGGTGAAGGCGTGCGCAACGTACACCGCAGCATCTCGGCTTGCCAGTACGTCCGACGTGACCATGCGCCCGAACAAGGCGGCCTCCAGCCCGCTGCCATGTTTCAGCGCTTCAATGTTTTTCTTTTCGTCTTTCAGAAACTTGGCGATCGCGGTCTTGAGTGCCTTGGATTCGGTGTTTTCCTGCGCCAGTTCAGCACAGCGTTTGACAAGGTAATCAATCTCGGCGCTGCCCATCAAGACGGCTTGCCCTGTTTCCAAAGCATCCTTGCCCTTGGACTCTTTTCCACCTCTGTCCAATAGCCCGGCATCTCGCAGCCCCTCGCCTGCGGACTGTGCCAAATCTTCAGACAAGCCTGACTCGATCAATTTTTTACGAATCAAATCCAGCGTCTGTCTGGAGCGCACGGCCATCGGCACACCAAGACTCGCCAGCGAAAAATGATCCTCAGCCACCCGCCAGTGGCGCTTCAAGCATTGTGACGAAATGCGCGTGCGTACTGCATCACCATAAGGCAGGCGCTTGGCCAAACCCGCATCGTCACGGTTCAGCAGTGCGCCGGGGTAGTTATGCAGGGTGTGGATTTGGATAAAACGGGGCAGATTCATGAAAACTCCTTGAGTGATGGTTTGTTATGACTTGGATTCGGCGCGGGCCAGCGTTGAAAAGTAAGGGCCTGCAATTTGAAGGCGTATCTCCTCAGCATCGTCTTGGTTACTGCGCAGGCTGCTACATTCTTTGAGTACCAGCTCCCCCAACTCACGCCAGTTGGGTGCCACGCCTTTGCTGGCCAACAGGCGCAACACCCGAGGCAAAAGCTGGGTGAAGGCGTCACCCCGTGAGGTGAGTAATTTGGTGACACGCGACTCAGACACACCAGCGTTTGCCAGTTGCTTTCCCAGTTTCTGTTTGCCGTCATGCCCAGCGAGCGCCATGCCGTGTGCAATCAAGGCCCAGCGCGGCCAAGTGTCTGCATGCCATTGCTCGGGTGCCAGGCCTGCCGCTGATAAAGCGCGTGCCAAGGCCGCCAACTGGTGGGGTTGGAGGGCTTCCGGCTTGAGCCGGGCCAGTGCCGCACGGTCGCCGGTACTGGCACGGTGAATGTAGGCGGCCAGCGCCCCAAAGGGTTCGCGGTACGCTGCAGCGTCCTGCGGCGGTGCCTGTTCTACCGAGGTGGGGTCAAGCGTGCTCACTGGTTTCCTCCTGACGTTTGATGGTTTGTTGACGATAGTGATTAACGAGGTCTGGTATCGGGAACTTGTCACTGCGAAGCCCGCCATGAAAGCGTGACAAGGCTGCAGACTGAGCACGGTACTTTTGGATGCCGCTACGCGGCCCTGCATTGAAGGCCGCTGTCAAAACGGATTCGGCCCGATTTACCAAGCCCAGCAACCATTGCAGTCGTTGTGCACCAGGGTCTGCGGCTTCCATTTCTTCATTGAGGTCGTCAAAGAAACGGGTATCTTCGGCAGCCTCAAAGGGGGCAGAAAATTTGCTAGCTTTGGCTTTATTTCCCTCCGTGCTATCGCCTGAATTGCCGTTTGCAAATAACACGGCCAATGCAAGCCAAAGGAGTTTTCGGACCTCGCCAATGGCAGCGATTCTCTGCCCGGATATACGTTCCAGTTGGGCTTTCTGGTTTGTGATCAGTAGCCCTCGGACCTTGGGCGATATCGGTACACGGCGCTCGTGATAGCCCTCAGTTTTACCTTGCCCTCGGGTAATACCTTGGGTGATGAAAATCAAGCTGCTGCCGCTGACCGGTTGATCCAAGTTGTGCGCGGTAGGCGACTGGTATTTGCCACCAAACATGAGTTCGGAAACCAGCTTGTAGTTGAAGCCGTTTGAAGTGATCGTCAGAGCCTTGCCGCCTTCCACATCAATCGGTGTCCATGCGTCACCCGTCAAACCATTCAATTCCTTCGCCGCAATCCGCGCCGCTTTGCTGCCCGTCCCAACGGACATGATTTTTCCGTCAATACACCGCAAACGCAGACGGCGGCATATCTCGATGTAGAACGGATCAAGTTTGGCAAATGACAGGCTACCAAGACCGTCCCAAGGGGCGAGCCAAACCAGTGCCAAGCCACCTTCATCTTGCAACCCATGCGCTTCAGCCGTCTGGTCGCGCCGCGCCAACAATGCGGCAATGTCTCGCACCCAACGGACACCCGGCAAACCAACAGCGGCCACACCCACGCCAGGCTTGCTGGCGAAGCCCCCGTTCATGCGAGAAATACCGTAGTTGCCCGCGCCCAAAAAACCCTCTTGAGTTTGCAGGCTCAACAAGGCAAAGAGCCAATCTTCGGGTTGTGCGCGGCGGGCGCGACTGCCTTTGAGGTCATGGTTTTTGGAGGTGACCAGCATATCAATTTCATCAGCGGCATAGGCCTCTGATTTCCAATCCAAAACGCCTCCCCCAACAGCGGGCGCCTGCAACAAGGCAGGGCGATCTGGTGGCGACACCAAACACCACGCAGCCCCATCCGGGTCATCGGGCGTGAGCGCCAGGAGCGCATCACGCCACTCCTGAACAGTTTCAAAAACTGCTGTTCTTTCTGCCTGGTGCAAGGCGATGGCAGCCAACTGCACCAGAAAGGCGTGCCAAGGGTGGCGCTGGTGTGGGCGCAGGGACGGGTAATCGTGAACCTGGTCTACGGCAAGCGCCACGAACAATTCGGGCAAACAGACTTTTACAGTCTCGCCATCACTCGCCCTGCGGTAGCGAATGATGGGCTCGGTGAGCAATGAAAACTGCAGTTCCGGTGCCATCGTCATACGGGTTCTCCCTGTGTGGGTTGGTTTTTATCGTCGGTTTTTAGCCTCTCCAGTCCGAAGCGGCTGTATCGATAACGCGTTACGCCCAGCGTGAATTCAAAGCCCGTGCTGTCTGGCAATACGCTTATGTCAGTTGGCAGCGCGTCAGGACTGAATCCCTCTGGAATTTGATGATGGCGCAGTGCCAATTGCTTCACATCCTGCTGGAATGGGCCGGGCTGGGGCGGGTCAAAAATCACCAGTCGATCAGCTGCACCAAGGCGGGTTGCAATTTTTTGATCACTGTCGGGAAACAAGACATCACCAAACGCATCGTCGTAAGGCAAGGTGTGAAGGTGTCCGATGCCTCTGCGTGCGCTGGTATCGCCCTCTATGGCCTGGCCGAGCGCCTGCCAGCCCTCGCCAAGGTCTTTCTCAATCGCCAGCAGTGCTTGCGTGTGCGTGGCGTGTTCGACCAGCAGGCGGTTATCGGCCGGTATCTGGCGGCTGGGCTGCGCCTGGATCAATCGCTTGGTGGCCTCAACCATACGCAAGTCGGGGTACACGCCACCACCATTGTGAAATCGGCCCAGGCCATGGCCAGCACGCTTGAGCATGGGTGTGAGGTCATTGTCAGCGGGAGTGAGCACCCAAGCACGCGGCTGACGGTAGCCCTCGGGCCGCTCTGCCTCGGGTCGGGTATGCCGGTGCAAGCGGCCCATACGTTGGAGCAACACATCCATGGGGCACAGGTCGGTGATGAGCAAGTCAGCATCAATGTCCAGGCTTTGCTCCAGTGTTTGGGTGCCAATGATGACGCGCCCCTTTTTGTCTTGGCGCTTTTTCCCTAGTTGCGCTTCTACTGCCTGATCTAGCAAAGGGCGGTCTTGACGGCTGTAACGGCTGTGGTGGACGGTGCTGACACCGTTCACCTTGAACAGCCAGTCTCCACCTTGGACCAGGGTCAATTGCTCCAATGCTTTGAGTGTGGCAACAGCGGCAGGGACGGTGTTGCGCACCACCAGCACGCGTGCGCCTTGTGCCGCCGCCTGCGCAGCGAGCGTGGCAATACGCACGGGATCATCCATGGCATCCAGCGTTTCCCAGCACACGGTTTTGAGTTGCGAGTTGCCTGTCACTGGTTGCAGGTGCATGCCGGATGCATTGCGAAAGCTGACCGCTGGGTAAGGTGCTGCACAGGCATCGACCAGTGAAGGCGGTGCCTGCTTCTTTGTTTGTCCAACGCTGAGATAGCGTGTGCGCGCTGTTGAGCCCAAAGTGGCTGAGAGCAGCATCGCATGGCCACCTGTTTTGAGGTGTGCCTGGAGCAACATTTCCAGCAGCACCGTCATATACGCATCGGACGCGTGCACCTCATCCACCACCAGCAGGCTGCGGGCAAGCAAGGCGTGGCGCATATGAGCATGACGCACTTTCAGAGCACCGAGCAAGGCCTGATCTATCGTCCCCACGGCAATCGTAGCTGCCAGAAAACGCTTGGGCGACTCAGCCACCCAGCGCTGATGCGCTTTCTCGTCCGCGGGATGATCGGGCCACTGAACTTTGAAATCTGGCAGGCTGATCTTTACTTGGTCGTCTGCCGCTTCGTAACCGGGCAAGGCTCGCACCACTACGGGTGCATCCGTCGGCCATAAACGACCCACCAATTCCCGCACGCGCTGGTAGAGCTGCGTTGCCGCAACACGCGTGGGCAACGCAAAGTACAGGCTATCGACCTGACCCGCTTCAAACAATTGCACAAAGCGCCACAGCGCCGCTTCTGTCTTGCCGCTGCCGGTTTCAGCTTCCAGCACCACGATATTGCCCAACAACAAATCAGCAGCGGCCAACTGCATGGGGCGAGCTTCCGATACGCCAAAAGCATTGCTGAATGTGGGTGGCGCGCCGCACAATTCGCCACGCCAATTGCTCACGTCAAGACCAATGGTGTGCACCGCGTACCTCGCTGCGACAGCAGCAGTCTGAGTTCGATCTTCGCGGGGGGCGGTGTAAGGGAAAAAGCCTTCGCGGGTGTCTGAGCCTAGCCAGTCTGCCAACTGAACCAGTCCTGCAAACAAATGCACAAAGGCGGGCTGGTATGGCAAGGGCTGATGGCACACTGCGAAGGCCAGCGGATAACTTTGTTTCACCCAGTCGCCCATGCTGGCCAGGGTCGTGGCGGGGTCATACAGCACCGCCCCAGCTTTATCCAACACGGGCTTCCAGACGCTTTCTGTTTGCTTGTCAGGGCTTTCCCCTAGAGGTCGCCCGTGATGGCTGATGCTGGCCTGAAGCAACTCGCTGACAGCTTCACCCCAAGTCACTATTTCCGCAATGGGCAAGCCGACCGCATAGCGCTCGGCATTGGGCACACGCCCAGAGATCAATTCCCAGCCTTCCGGGCCGTGCCCAAATGGCATGGTCGGCCAGTGCCCCGGTGGTCTATCAGGGAGTTGCCAGCGTCGTGACTGAAAACCGGCGTTGGCTTTGCCCACATCATGCAGGAAGACCAACACAGCCAGGCGCTGCAGATCTGCTGCATCAAGGGTCCGCCCCGCCGCGTTTTCCAGAGAACGCCGGATGGAAGAGCATTCAGCCAGTTCAAGGAAACACGCTGCCACGTCCGTCATGTGATCCAGCAGAGGATGTATACCTGATATCTGCCCGGACTTATCGCGGGCTAGTTTCCCCCACGCCCTGAACCCTTGCACGGGTTCAAAGCCAACCACTTCAGAAATTTCCTGTAAAACTGGCTCCGCCGCTTTTGTGTTTTTAAACATAGCAGCCCACCGCCGTCAAGAGCGCCCGCTGCACTTTAGTGCGTAATTCATTTGGCGCCAATACCTGCACATCCGCCCCATAGTGCATGATGTCGCCAATCAACTCGCGGTCATCCGCATACGGAAACGACAGCACATAGCTGCCATCTTCCTCAAAAGCACTCTCCTGCATGGGGTGCCAGGTCTCGCCTGCCACCCAGCGCGCCCGCTCTGGCGTGAACCTGAGCTTGGCCCAACCTTGCGCAGCACCGTTGAAGATGCCATAGCTGTTGCCCAAGGCCTGGTCAATCGCTTTGACTGTGACCAGCTTGGCATGGGCCTCCAGCACTTCCAGTTGGGTGATGGCGTCGATGCTGAAGTTGCGCACATCATCACGCAGGTGGCACCAGGCATCCAGATACCAGTTATCGCGGTAATGCACCAGACGCTGCGGTGACACCTCGCGTTCGGTAGTGATGCCGTTTTGCCGGTTGAAGTGCCAGATCTTCAGGCGCTTGCCAGCCATGGTGGCAGCGGCCACCAACTCAAACGACTTGGCGACTACCTGGCGCTTGCCTGCATGGACGATGCGGATGCGTCTGGCCACGTCCTGGCTGGCCAAGCCGTGTTTGTCCATCAGTTGGGCCAGGCGTTTTTTCAAGGGCTGGAGCTTGGCGCCCAGCAGGCCAGGTTCCAGTTGCTCCAGCAACTGCTGGATGGTGACCAAGGACAAGATCTCTTCCTGGCTGAACCACAAGCCGGGCAATTCGCTGCCAGTTTGGTCCGGCTCCAACTGGTAACCACCGAGTTCACGGTTGTAAACAATGGGCAAATGGAGCTGGTCACGCAACTTGGCGATGTCGCGCTTGAGGGTGGCGCGGGATACTTCCAGCAGCTTCATGAGGTCGTCGGCAGAGACGGCTGTGCGGCTGCTCAGCAGGCTCTTGTACCGATATAGACGCACTACCTCACTCATCACCACTCCCCATGGTTGCCTGTACACGTTCTTTTACTTTTGTTCGACAGGTGTTACAAATAATAGTCGATGAAATGGGCTCCACATGGCGGGTTTCGTCAATTGATTTCGCCTTTTTAGCCCTGTCGAGCCGCTCCCTGCCTTCATCCTGTTTGACAGCGTGATGGGGTTCCGGTCAGACCGGCGTGTTGGACGAATCAGTGGACGGTTGGGTCCGGCCCCTGCCCTCCTGGCCTTTCTTGCGCAGATAGGCCGGGATGACTGCGTCGGTCTCATCCACGCTGTAGCGGACTCCCGACCTGGCTGACAGGCGGCTGGACATGCGCATGGCCGAGAAGCGCACTTCCTTGCTCATCATCTCGGGATCGCGCTCAGCAAGTACACGCAGACGTTGCAGCTTGTCCTGCAGCCAAGGGTGCTGGGCAAAACGTTTTTCCAAGTCCTTCAACAGTTTGCGGGCCACCAGGATCTCGCCTTGCTGGACCAGGGTGTGTAATTCCTGGCTGGCCTGGGCAAACTCGACTTCCTGCAACCGGTCCAATACGGCCTGGTCCGGGGTCAGGGCGGCAAAGGCTGCAACTTCCACTGCGGGCAGGCTGAGCATCTGCGCATGGGCCGTGACGGGTTGACCATCGAGGGTGATGGCTTTGATCGAGGCCGCCAGCAGAGCACGGGTGCTGCCCACAGCACTGGGGCTGACATGCAGACGCAGCATCATCCAGGATTCGGAGCCCCAGGCCAGGTCACTGAGGTGGTAGCTGCCGTCCGCGTTTTTCTTCACCATGCCCAAGGGCTCGATGATGACCCCGGGGGCCGGGATGAGTTGCAGGTCGATCTGGCGCAGGCACAGGGCGTGCAGCAGCTGGAATTCTTCGTCAAAACTGTCAAACAGGTCTTCAGCGGTCTGGCCGTAATACTGCTGGCCACCACCGGCACGGGCCATGGCGATCATCAGGTCTTCATTGAAACCATTGCCCAGACCGACGGTGGTGGTGCTGACGCCACGGGCCAGCAACGCGCTGCAGTGCTTTTCGATCTCGGATTGTTCACACAGACCCTGGTTGGCCTGGCCATCGGAGAGCAGGATGACCCGGGATATCGTGGAGGCGACACCACCTTCAAGTTGTTTGACACCGGCATCCCAGCCAGCGAACAGGTCCGTCATCCCGCCACTGACGACATGGGCCACGACTTGGCGAACGCGTGTCGGGGTGGTCATGGCAGCCAGTGGCAGCAACACATTGACCTTGTCGTCGTACACCACCACCGACAAGGCATCGGCTGGGGTCATGCTGTCGGCGATGTGAGTCACACAGCGCAACGCTTCGGTCAGGGGGTGCCCATCCATACTTCCGGAGCAGTCCACCACCAGGGCCAGGCGCTTGGGGGTGGTGGTGGCTTGGGCCTCAGTGGGTGCATCGGGTGCCTGAACCCGGACCAGAACTTCGAGGACACCGCCTTGGGCGAAGACGGCGGATTTGATGGGTGACAGCAGGATGGTGGCTTGGCTCATGGTGGTTTTCCTTATGGCTAATGACGCTGTGATGACCTCGCCAGAGGCCTGATCCATCGTCTTCGGATAAGGAGTTTGTGCTCGCCTGGGTTCACGGCATGCACCTGCCGAGCTGATCGTTTGACCAGCCAATGGGGTGGATTGACAGGAAAGCCAGGGTCATCTGGTGAGCCTGGTCGTGTCGATACTGAAGTTCATTTGATGAATTTCACCAACACAGAATGGAGCGCCCCATGTCAACGACAGCCCAGAAACCGATCATCCGATACTCGCCCAAGCCTTTGCAGGCCTACCATGCTTCCCACTCCAGACGATGGAGCAACGCGCGATGACGATCAGTTGTGACGACACTGCTGTGCCGCCCATCAACGATCTGCAAGATGCGCTGGCGCTGCTTTCAAGATTCTGATTCGGGGCGCTTGGTCAATGGTGGCTGGAATCTGTCAGTGATGACCAAAGCTTGGGGACGGGGAACTTGAGCTTGGC
>CAIVHU010000082.1 GCA_903905735.1 uncultured beta proteobacterium | reverse complement strand
CGATCTACCTTCAGCAGTTTGCGCCAGCGAGATACCGTCGTTGGCGTTGCGGGCAGCCTGGTTGGCACCATTGATCTGAGACGTCATACGCTCGCTGATGGCCAGCCCGGCAGCATCGTCTTTGGCGCTGTTGATGCGCAGACCTGAGGACAGGCGCTGCATCGAAGTAGCCAACGAAGCTTGATTCAAACCAAGGTTGCGCTGTGCATTTAACGAATTGAGATTCGTATTGATGATGGAAGACATTTTGAAGCTCCTTTTAAACTGAATAAATCCGGCATTGCTGCCAATCTCAACGCCCATCCGAAGATGGGCCTCTATGACCGGAGTACCTGAGTGGCGCTTGCCGGACGACGAGCCCTGTTTGGAACCCGTTGCAATCTATTTCGGGAAAACCATCAAAAACTTAAATTTATTTCAACAGAGCCAATACCCCCTGTGGCAACTGGTTGGCCTGCGCCACCATGGCCGTACCGGCTTGCTGCAGGATCTGTGAACGTGAAAGATTAGCCGTTTCTGCGGCAAAGTCGGCATCCGTAATCCGGCTGCGTGAGGCGGACAGATTTTCAGACGTGGTTTGCAGGCTAGCCACCACCGAGGTAAAGCGGTTTTGAATAGCACCCAGCGAGGCGCGCGAAGCATTGACCGTGCTCAATGCGCCGTCAATGGTGCCCAGAGCAGCCGTGGCCGCCGAAGCCGTGAGCACGTTCATCGACGAAATGTGAGTCGCTGTTGCCCCTGTAGTGCCTGCTGTCAAACCAGTCGCAGTAGCTCCTGTTGCACCAGTAACGGTGATGCCATTGTTGCCTGAAGCATTAAGCACGATGGTGCCGTGCGTGGTACCGGTTGACAGGCCGGTATTGGTTAAGGTACCTGCAACTGTCACATCGCGGCCATCGGCGGCCGTCAGTGTCACTGCGCCTGAGGCAGCAGCGGTAGCCGTAACACCAGTTTGCCCCGAGATTTGATTGATGGCTGCGGCCACATTCGCCCCTTGTCCAGCTACGTCGGCACCTGCGCCAACGGAGCCCACATTAATGCCATTTATTTGGAACGCATTGGGCGCAATAGCACCTGCGGCTGCAGGATCACTACCCACAACGCTCGTCGGACCCACGCTAGCGGTGACACCAGATGTGCCAGCAACCGTATTAATGGCGGTGGCAATGGAGTTGGCGGTGGCATCAGTGGATGCGCCCACCGCAATGCCATTGAGTGTTAAGTCACCCGCAGCCAAGGCCGCAGTTGTGGGACCGGTGCCGGTAACTGTCGTCGAAAACCCACCAAGCACAGAGGTCCGTGCGCTGGCAATGGACGCCACGGTGATGCTGTCATTGGCCGAATTGTTGGCACCCACCTGAAATTTTTGCGCCACGAACGTGCCATCAAGCAACTTGGTGCCGTTGAACGACGAGTTTTGTGCGGCACGGTCAATCTCCGCCGATAGCGCCTGCACTTCTGCATCCAGCGCAACGCGGTCAGAGGAAGAATTGGTGGCATTGGCTGACTGCACCGCTAGTTCACGCATGCGCTGCAAGTTGCTGCTAATCTGGGTCAGGTCACCTTCAGCAGTTTGCGCCAGCGAGATACCGTCGTTGGCGTTGCGGGCAGCCTGGTTGGCACCATTGATCTGAGACGTCATACGCTCGCTGATGGCCAGCCCGGCAGCATCGTCTTTGGCGCTGTTAATACGCATACCTGAGGACAGGCGCTGCATCGAGGTAGCCAGCGAAGCCTGACTCATGCTCAGGTTGCGTTGGGCAGTTAAGGAACTGATGTTCGTGTTAATGATAGAAGGCATTTTGAAGCTCCTTTAAAGCTGAATAAATCCGGCATTGCTGCCAATCTCAACGTCAATCCGAAGACTGACAGCCATGACCGGTGCGGTGTTTGAGCCGCTTGCCGGACGCTTGAGCTCTACTGTGAGTGAAGCTCGCTGAATCACTTTTGGATGAAACGGTGCTGAGATTACGAAAAATCAGCTTTCGCTAAAGCACGATAAACGGCAGGGTTTCCGGCTATTTCTGACGACGCAACTTGAAATATCAAAAGCAACGCCACCGCTGGTGTTGTGTGAAGGGTGTGATGTTGCATCGCTAACATCGAAAACAATGAAATATCGGATATACATTCCGATATTTCATGTACATTAAGCACCATGATTCTGCGAAACCATCACTTGGCACTGCTCAGACGCCAACTTTGCGACTTTCCCATCGTGGCACTATTGGGTGCCCGCCAAGTGGGCAAGACCACACTCGCCAGACAATTGATGCAAAGCTGGAACGGCCCCACACGCCAGTTCGATCTGGAAGACCCGGACGATCAGGCCCGCTTGACCGACCCCTCTTTTGCTTTGCGCGACCTCAAGGGTTTGGTGGTGCTGGATGAAATTCAGCTGCGCCCGGACATTTTCCCGTTGTTGCGCGTGCTGGCGGATAGACCCGATACACCCGCACGATTTTTGATTTTGGGCAGTGCCGCGCCCGAGCTACT
>CAIVHU010000081.1 GCA_903905735.1 uncultured beta proteobacterium | reverse complement strand
GTGTTCCGGTTCAATCGCAGGAAGTCAGCTTCGCGCGGCCTGCTGTTTTACCGCCTTTTGCAGCAGGCTGTCGTGACGGAGCCCGTGACTTACGCACAGGTCATCATCGGTTGCTGACATTCGGGTTGTTGGATACACTGGAGTCACTTTGAGTCTTGGCTCATTTGGCGTTCTGGTAACGTCTTTTAACCTTTTCGGAATAAAATCCGACCACCATGCCGCGAAAGCGGCGAAAACTTGCCCAGAGGGTTCGCCTTCTGGGCGGACGCTTTGGGCCTAACTAATTAGATCCAAAGGAGTTTTAAAAATGAGTATGTCGATTCCGTTTGATACTCTTGATTATGCGAAGAAGCTTGAAAGCACTGGCATGCCAGCGGCTCAGGCGGAACAACAATCAAAAGTTCTTGCTGATGTACTGGGGAAATCTGTAGCATTTCCAAGTGACTTGGTTGCCGTAGAACGAAACTTGATTTCGAAAATTGAGTCTGCTGAACTTAAAGTTGAAGCCAGACTGGCGACACTGATCGGAGAAATTAGTCTTGGTAAGTGGATGCTTGGAACAGTTCTTGCTGTCAATATTGCAATTGCTTTGAAACTTTTCTTCAAATAAGAACAAGGACTCCCTCAGGGAGTCCTTGTTGAGCTTTGGTGGAGCTAAAGGGATACCCCATACATTTAGCCAGTATATGGCAATGCCGATGACTGCGACACCAGCAGAAATCTCTGGCGCCTGTTTTTTGAGCACCCCTCGCCAAGCCTGGGCTGGCCTCGATTTGCAGACTTGTTCAGGTCCTTGTCCACAAGGTTGGTCCCGCTTTGTGGGGACAAGCGCTGCGCTACGATATTCGCAATCTTGAGACTTTGATCCCGGAGAGCCATGCAACCAGAACACTTCACTGCCGTCCCTCTCGACAAATCCTACCGGCTCCTCAACCATGGGCCCACGGTGCTGGTTTCTGCCGCCCATGGCGGTGTCGCCAATGTGATGGCCGCGGCCTGGGCCTGTGTGCTGGACTACGGTCAGTCTCCCAAAGTCACGGTCGTGTTGGACAAGGCCACCCGCACACGCGAGTTGCTGATCGCCAGCGGAGAGTTTGCCCTGCAACTGCCGACCAAGGCCATGGTCAGTCTGACAGTGGGTGTCGGCAGCGATAGCGCCAAAGAGATGCCGGACAAGCTCAGCAAGCACGGTGTCGAGCTCTTAACCGCAGCCGGTTCTGATGTCCCCCTGGTTGCCGGATGTGTCGGCTGGTTGATTTGCAAATGGGTCCCAGAACCCCACAATGAACAGACCTATGACCTGTTCATCGGTGAAGTGGTCGCTGCCTGGGCCGATGAGCGGGTGTTTCGCGATGGGCGCTGGCATTTCGAGACGGCGCCGGATGAGCTGCGAACCATTCACCATGTCGCGGCTGGGCAGTTTTACGCCACTGGCGAGCCGATCCACGCCTAGGTCAAGGACGCAAAAATGTGCAGCCACTACCAAGCCGTCAAGGAGCGTGAGCGTTACATCCGCCACTTTGGTGTCGAGCCGCCTGCCGAACTAGGCAAGTTCGATGTCTGGCCGGGTTACGCCGCGTCATTTATTCGCAGGCCCAGGCAGGCCGATGTGGGAGATGAG
>CAIVHU010000080.1 GCA_903905735.1 uncultured beta proteobacterium | reverse complement strand
CCTGTGTCCCACACTTCGTGCGGCTAGTGCACTTTCCATAGCACGGTGAGACACATCGCTTGGTTTAACCTGCAATAGTGTGGGTTCGTTTGTCGAATTTTGCGTGGGGCGTAACACCAGTACGAAAGTCAGCTTACTGATCTACATACACGAGGCTTAACGACTGCTTCCTTCATCAATGGCTGACAGGTATGGGTACATTGCCGTAGCTGGCCATGGTCAGCATTCCTGCTTTGGAAATCTTGTGCTCGAGCTTCCCTGCCGTCGGCTCACAGTCGGACTCCCTCAAGCAAGCAGGGGTCCATCATTGAAACCACATCCGCGCTGGTATAACACGCACCTTGGAACAAGGGTGTGATCGTCGGTCAAAAGTCGCCGTTCAAATTGAAAGAGATTTGGGCTATCCGGGTGCGCCTTCAACTTCAACACCGGATTCGCGAGCTCGCCATGTTCGACTTGGGACTCGACAGCAATCTAAGCAGTTTTCCCACAACTGAAAGGCAGTGGCTGGCGATGGCACCAACCAATGAACGTCTGGATCGTCTGGATCGTCTGGTCCTTGAGGCAAGGCGTAGCGCCGCAGCAAGGGAGCAGAGTTACCGGGCACAAGCTTTGAAGCTGTTTCCCTGGGTCTGCGGACGCTGCGCGCGCACGTTCGATCATGCCAATCTGCAATTGTTGGAAGTGCATCACAAGAACAATAACCACCACGACAACCCGCCGGATGGCAGCAATTGGGAACTGCTCTGCACGTACTGCCACGAAAACGAGCATTCCAGGGTCAAAGATTCGGCGGGGCGCAGCGATGGTAGCAATGTCACGACGACCACCGCCTTCAATCCCTTCGCCGATTTGAAGGCAATGCTGGCCTCGAAGAAATAGTATTTTTGCCTAGTTACAGTTCGTCAAGGCGATCAGCCGCATTTGTCAGACCGACGAGTGAGGCTTCAACCACAACCAACCATCCGTCAGCGCACAGACATCGCTTGAAATACCATGCAGGATCGACAGCTCACTGAAAGTGATACCCCCATGTCTGATTCGCTCGCTTACACCCCACCCAAGGTCTGGACCTGGAACAAAGCCAACGGGGGTCAATTCGCCAACATCAACCGACCTATTGCGGGGCCCACACATGACCAGGCTCTGCCACAGGGCAAACATCCCTTGCAGTTGTATTCGCTGGCGACCCCCAACGGTGTCAAGGTCACGGTGATGCTGGAGGAGCTGCTGGCACTCGGCCACAGCGGTGCCCAATACGATGCCTGGCTGATCCGCATCAACGATGGCGACCAGTTTGGCAGCGGTTTTGTCGAGGTGAATCCCAACTCCAAGATTCCTGCGCTTCTTGACTGCAGTGGCCCCGAACCCATCCGGGTCTTTGAATCCGGTTCCATCCTGTTGTACCTGGCTGAGAAATTTGGTGCCTTCGTACCAACCAATCCGGCTCGCCGCGCCGAATGCCTGTCCTGGTTGTTCTGGCAGATGGGCAGCGCACCCTACCTGGGTGGTGGCTTTGGTCATTTTTATGCCTATGCGCCGACAAAGATTGAGTACGCCATCGACCGATTTGCCATGGAAGTCAAACGACAGTTGGACGTGCTCAACCGGCAACTGGCTGATCACCCGTTTGTGAGCGGTGATGATTACACGATTGCTGACATGGCCATCTGGCCCTGGTATGGGGCGCTGGTCAAAGGCCTGGTGTACGAAGCCGGTGAATTCCTGCAGGTTCACGAGTACACCCACGTGATCCGCTGGGCTGACGACATCGCTAAACGACCGGCGGTCCAGCGCGGGCGCATGGTCAACCGAATCACCGGGCCATCGGAGTCACAGTTGCATGAACGTCACGATGCCAGTGACTTCGAGACCCGTACCCAGGACAAGCTACAAAGTTAAACATGATCACGCTTTACGACTGTGCCACCGCACCCAGCCCGCGCCGGGCCCGTACCCGCCGATGCAGAAGGGTCGCAAGTTGCCGCGCTGCTTCTTAAACCTCGCGCACTGGACTTCCCGTAACCTGCCTTTCGTGGCGGTCGGCTACCGCTGCTTATGGCAAGATTTTCATAAGCAGCGGGACCTGACACCCACGACAGGCGGCTTCTGGGGGCTCTATGCCGTTTAGTGTGGAAGTTGACATCACAGGCAACGGTGGATAAGGACGTTGTATTTGGGCGTAGCGGGCTGCATCGGATTGCTTGGCAAATGTTTGAGCTTGGACATACGCAAATACGCAATGGCGATGAAGTTGGTGGCGGTTTTGAAGCCCCGTGCGGCGCGCTTGGCCTGTTGCAGCAATCCATTCATGGCCTCCACATAGGCATTGCTGCGGTTATCGAGCATGCCGCGCACCACACCGTCCAAATGCGCCTTCAAAGTCTTGGCCAGTTTCTTGAACGGCTCCAAGCGACAACGGGTGGCCCAACTCAACCAGCTTGACAACTCGGCTTTAACCTGTGCCTCGTTGTTGTGCTGGGCTGCATTGGCATAGACGGTGCGCAGCGCCATCTTCAGTCGCCAAGCACGCGCACTCTTCAAGGTGGAGTGCTGCAGCCAGTGCATCGCATAGAGTTGCTTTTGGCTCCAGCCATCCGGGTTGCGGCGCATGCCCCAGCTCAGGCTTTTGAGCAATTTGCGGTCGTTACCCCCAAGGGCCTGCTTGAACGCTTTGGGTTGGGTACGAGTTTCTTCCTGGCGCACCTCATCCATGGCCTTGTTGGCCATGGCAACAATGTGGAAACGGTCATAACTGATTTGTGCCTCTGGTAGTGCTTGCCCAACCCCTTTGGCAAAGGCTGCACTCATGTCCTGGCACACATGTTTGATTTGCTCTGGCTCGCCACCATGGGCTTTGAGGTCGGCTGCGAAGTCCACCACGGTTTGGTGGTCACGTCCCTCGCAGGCAAAGGGCAGACGTTTCTTCTCGAGATCGTGCACCACCGTGATGTAGTTCTGGCCTTTGCGCAGGCTGGTCTCGTCGATGCCAACAATCTTCACCTCAGACATGTCGTCGAGTTTGCGAGCAGCGCCCACGTAATGTTCAATACGCCGCCAGAGTTGCTTGTCAGCGCAGCGTAGCAATGCTGCGGCTTGGCGCACGGGGAGCTCCTGACACAACGACAGCGCCAGGGCTTCGAACAGTGCGGTAAAGCCACTGCCCGCGCGGGCCCAGGGCACTTGCATTTGCGTGGTCTTGCCACAGCCGCTGCAGGTAATACGAGGGACTTGAGCGTGTAACCAGGCCTCGTACTGAAAGAAGTCCAAGTGTCGCCAATCCCGCGTCTGCCGGTCATGAATGCCTTGATCGCTGAGTCCACACGCCGGGCAAGTCAGTCGCTTGGCATCACAGGTGAGGTCAAAGTCGATGCGCCGGTGGGCAGTGTCAAGGTTGACTTTTTCAACACGCCAGGGCGCAGATAAGCCCAGCGCACTGGTGAACAAGGATTCGATCTCAATTCCCATTTCTATATGCCATCAGGTGGTCAAACATCCGCCCCGTGGATTTGTGGACAACTCGCAACGAGTTGCCCACAAGCCCCACCGGGCTCGACTACTACATTGTATTTTTCGAGTCAAGTTCCATACGGAATGACGAAGGGCCCTTCTGGGTGGCCCAATTTCATGAGATTGGAGGGTTGATGAACCGCCGTTCACAGACTTCGACATGGAAATTTCTCTTATCACGATGTCCTTTTTCGTTGGCCGAAGCGAGGGTTTTTCCGCTGATCGACGGTTGATCAAAAGTGTGACACTGTCCCGCATGTTACGGAAAAGTCACCTTTTTGCCTTCGCCTGCGACGGTCTCTGCATTTTGATAGCAACCCCCTTGCGCCCTTCAAGCACATTCCAACACCCATGGGGGAAGGGGAAAAGGCTACTTGTCCTTGCGCATGCGCTGCAACGGCCCAATGGCAGGTGCACCCGATGGGTGCGCCGCTTTCAGGCACCATCACATGACCATCATTGAATCAGCGCGGGCGTTGCTGATTGATCCTCAAGACCGCGTTCTGTTGATGAATCTGGCGTCGGG
>CAIVHU010000079.1 GCA_903905735.1 uncultured beta proteobacterium | reverse complement strand
CGGCGCATGTTGGGCTCTGGACGGCCAATCTTGAACTTTCAGCACCTTCTCCCAGCGAGTTGGCCAAAGCCGGAGGCTTGGAACGCGTCGCTGGCGAGGTGAGGAAATCAATTTCAGAACAACCTGTGTCAACCGGATAGGAATGGTTCCGTCAAACTTCTGCCCATGAAAATCACCCTCAAACTCTTTGCCACACTGGCCGATTACTTGCCCACACAGGACAAGTACACCCACTTTGTTGACCTGGACGTGGCCGCAGGCACCACCATTGGTGAGGTGATTGCGCAGCACCAATTGCCTGAAAAGTGGGTGCATCTGGTGCTGGTGAACGGCAGCTACGTGGCCCCCGAACAGCGGCTGGCGTATGTGCTGCAGGACGGCGACGTGCTGGCCATCTGGCCACCGATTGCGGGCGGCTGAAGTTGGTTTCTGCGGGCCATTATACAAGCTAAATAGGACTCTAGCGCTTATCCAGTAAGGGCTGATAGCTATTGAATATGCAGTCTTGCTATCCTGAGAAATTTGAGCGTGAAATGGCTTGCAGTGAGGCGGACTGGCTGCGCTGGCTGCCCGCTGCCGTGGGTGATTTGCACTGGAAACAACAAGCTGGCAATGCGGGTGTGCGCATCGGAGCTGGTGCATTGGGCTTGAAGTGGCAGGTGGCAGCGCCGCGTGTGATTGGCTTGATCAGCATGCCAGTGCTGCGGGTGAGCTTTCGCTTTGCCGGGGTGGATGAGCCGCTGCGCCATGCCTTCATGACGCGCTTTGATTTGTACATGCAGCGCGGGGGTGGCTAGTTTTAAAAAAACCCGCCGGAGCGGGTTTTTTTATTAGTGCCCGTGAGCTACTTGGCGGTACTTGCGGCTGGCTTGGCTTTGGTGGCAGCTTTTTCAGCGGCCTTGGCGGCTTTTGCGTCCGCCTTGGCTTTTTTGGCCGCTGCCTTGTCGGCGGCGGCTTGGGCCTTGGCATCCATCGCTGGTGCAGCAGCGGGCGTTTCAGCTGCTGCTGGCATCGCGGCAGCAGCCTTGGCATCAGCTTTTTTAGCCTTGGCGGGTGCTGCAGGCATGCCCTTGAAGGTGTCGCCGTTGACGGTCAGGCCTTCGGCTGAAAACTTGGCGGCGTTTTTGTCGCCAACGCCTTTGACGCGATCAACAAAGTCCGTCCAGTCCTTGAAGTTGCCCTTTTTGCGCTCGTCCAGAATCTTGGTGGAGATACCGGGGCCGATGCCCTTGACGCTGTCGAGCTCGGCAGCAGTGGCTTTGTTGACATCTACAGCGGCAAAACAAGCGGCCGCGTACAGCATGGCCATAAGGGCCAGAATCTTCTTCAGCATGGATTAACTCCTGATATTGATGGGTTTGCAAGGTGAAGCTGGCTTGGTGCCTGGGGACGCAGCATTCACTCAATAAGTGTACGGTGGTACGTCTCACCAATCTGTTGCAAAAATGTATCAAAGCACAAAAGCGTTAAATCTGGCCGCTTTGCATCTGAGACTGAACATAGCTTGCCACACCGGTCTGCACGTCGGCGAATGCATGGTCACAACCAGCAGCCCGCAGGGCGCTCAGGTCAGCCTGGGTGTAACACTGGTACTTGCCACGCAGCGCATCTGGGAAGGGGATGTATTCCAGAAGGTCTTGTTCGACCAGTTCCTGCAGTGACAGTGCAGGCTTGCCCTCAAGCTGGCGCAGGCTGTTGACCACCGAGCTGGCCACGTCATTGAAAGGCTGGGCGCGACCGGTACCCAGGTTGAAGATACCCGAGATGTCCGGATGGTCAAAAAACCACAAATTGACCGCCACCACGTCGTCGATAAAGACAAAGTCACGCATCTGCGAGCCTGCCGCATAACCGCCGTACTCGCCAAACAGCTTGACTTTGCCCTCGGCGCGAAACTGGTTGAACTGGTGAAACGCCACACTGGCCATGCGGCCCTTGTGCTGCTCGCGCGGGCCATACACGTTGAAGTAGCGAAAACCCACCACTTGCATGGTCTTGCCGGCAAAGGCGCGCTCAAACTGCAGGCCGCATTCGCGACGCATGCGCTGGTCAAACAGCAGCTTGGAGTAGCCGTAGACATTGAGTGGGCGCTCAAAAGCCGGCTCTTCGCGGAAGGTGTCCGAACCGCCGTAGGTGGCAGCGCTGGAGGCATACAGCAGACGCGCCCCGCGCTTCTGACAGGCCTGATACAACTGCAGCGAGGTCGCAAAGTTGTTTTGCATCATGTACTTGCCGTTGCTTTCCATGGTGTCGCTACAGGCCCCCTCGTGGAAGATGGCTTCCACCTGGCCGTAGGAGCCTTCAGCGTACGCGTCGTAAAACGCGTCGGCATCGACATAGTCGGCAATCTGCAGGTCGGCGATATTGCGGAACTTGTCGCCTTGCGTCAGATCGTCCACGGCGATGATGTCGGTCAGGCCGCGGGCGTTGAGCCCCTTGATGATGTTGCTACCAATAAAACCGGCCGCGCCGGTGACAACGATTCGGGTCATGCAAATAACTCCTCATAAGAAACGGTCGCGGTGCCAAATTTGCCCACCACCAGGCCGCCAGCGCGGTTGGCCAGCGGCAGGGCTTCGCGCAGGCTCAATCCTGCAGCCACCATCGCGGCCATGGTGGCGATCACCGTGTCGCCCGCGCCGGTCACATCAAACACCTCGCGCGCCTGGGCACCCACGCTGATTTGGCCTTGGTCATCAAACAGCGTCATGCCTTCCTCGCTGCGGGTGACCAGAATGGCGTTCAGGCCCAGCCGCTCGCGCAGTGTTTGGGCTTTGACTTGCAAATCTTCCTCATCCTGCCAGCTGCCGATCACCTGCTGCAATTCGGCCCGATTCGGGGTGATCACCGTCGCACCCTGGTAGCGCGAGTAGTCGGTGCCTTTGGGGTCGATCAGGATTGGCCTGCCTGCGGCTTTAGCGCGTGCAATCATGTCGCTCACATGTGCCAGACCGCCTTTGCCGTAGTCGGAAAACAGCACGGCTTCGTGCCGGGGCAGAAGATCAATGAATGCGGCGGTCTGTGAGGCTAGGATCTCGGTCTTGGGCGTGTTCTCGAAATCCATGCGTAGCAGTTGCTGCTGGCGGCCAATCACCCGCAATTTGACCGTGGTTTTGAGCTGGGCATCACGGCCAAAGTGCGCCTGGATGCCGGTGCCCGCCACCAGGGCTTCGAGCTTGTGGCTTGCCTCATCGTCGCCTACCACCGTCAGCAAGGAGGACTGGGCCCCGAGCGTGACGATGTTGTAGGCCACGTTGGCTGCCGCGCCAATGCGTTCCTCTTCGCGCGTGACACGCACCACCGGCACCGGCGCTTCCGGGCTGATGCGGTCCACCGCACCGTACCAATAGCGGTCCAGCATCACATCGCCCACGACCAGCACGTTGGCCTGGCTCAGTTGTTGTTTGGAAATGGTCATAACTCTTCAACCCGTCTTGCGGGGTAACTGTCCCAGGTTTGGCAACCAGGGCATTGCCAGAAATGTTGTGTAGCTTCAAAACCGCAGGCCGCGCACCGATAGCGCAACAGCGGTTTGATAGCTTGGTCCAGCGCGCGTTGCACTTGGGGGTGAAACTGTTCGTCTTCAAACTTTTCGCCAGCAATCCAGCGTGTGGCGGCCACCAGTGATGGCTCGCGCTCCAAATGGCCGGCATACCAGTCATGAGCGGTCACGCCAGCGGCGGGATCGTTGGCCGACAGCCGCACAATGGCTTCGAGGACGTCGAGGGACGCGCCCTGCTCGTACAGGCCTTTCAGCCGGGACAGTGCTTGTGTGATATCGCCGAGACGCAGCGCAATGTCTGCCAGCGGCCCGGCCATCAGGGGAATCGCCGTTGGTGCGTGCGCCATCGCGTCCAGCAGCGTTTGCTGTGCGGCAGGCAGTTCACCTGCATCGGCTTGAAGCTTGGCCAGAGCCATGCGTGCCCGGGCCGTGTCCGGTGCCTTCGCAATGGCCTCCAGCAGACGCTGACGGGCAGTGTCTGGTTGGCCATGCGCCAGGTCGGCTGCAGCCTGTTCACACAGGTAGTGCGCCAGCCGCTGGTTGAAGTTGCCATGCTGGGCGTTTTCCAGCTTGCTGGCGACTTCAGCGGCAAGTGCCCAGTCGCGGCTGCGCTCGTAATTGGCCAGCAACGCCAGGCGGGCTTCGGTCTCGAAGCTTGTGCCTTCCAGTTTGATCAATGCCTTTTCGGCGTGGTCCAGCAGCCCGGCCTTGAGAAAGTCCAGCGCCAACGCGTGCTGGGCCCGGTTGCGGTCCGTTTGGCTCAGATCGCCACGCGAGAGCAAATGCTCATGCACGCGCACTGCGCGCTCGTATTCGCCGCGCCTGCGAAACAGGTTACCCAGGGCAAAGTGCAACTCTGACGTATCTGGATCACTTTGGACCGCTTCAATAAAGGCGTCAATGGCCTGGTCCTGCTGCTCATTGAGTAGGTAATTAAGACCCCTGAAATAGGCCTTGGGTGCACGCCGGTTCTCCAGCCGCAGCTGGCGCAAATCAAAACGCGATGCCAGCCAGCCGAGCACAAATGCCAGGGGCAACCCCAGCAGGATCCAGCCAATGTCAAATTCCATCAGCGTAGGCGGGTGCGGCCGCAGGCGTTGCCACGGATGCTCCCAAAGGTGCTGGACTGGTTTGTGCTGGAGCGGTCACGAGTGGAGCGCTGGCCAAGCGGCGCTGGTGCCACCACCACGGCACCATGCCCAGCACGCCAACAGCTACACCTGCTGCAAAGGCGGTCAACACCACCAGCACCTGCGGGGCCTGCCACTGGTTGCCAAAGAAAAAGTGCACCGTGGTGTCTTGCTGGTTGTTCAGCGCAAAAGCGAACAGGGTAAAAAAAATGGCTGCCTTCAGCAACCACTTCAGTAACCAGATCAGTTTGTTCATTCGCGTGTTCCCCAGTGCTCATAATTTTAACGCCACGAGTTTGTCACGTCAGCACCATTTGCGGTTGGATGCACCTTTGGATCGGCGCTGGTCCAAGCGTCAGGGTTTGGCCGCCTGGGTCAATTCGGCCGTGCGTTGGTCAACCGCTTCACGCAGGGCTTTGCCAGGTTTGAAGTGGGGCACGCGCTTTTCAGGGATGGCCACGCTCTCCCCGCTGCGTGGGTTGCGACCCATGCGCGGGGCCCGATAGTTCACCGAAAAGCTGCCAAAACCGCGAATTTCAATGCGGTGGCCACGCACTAAGGCATCGTTCATCGCGTCAAGTATGGCCTTGACGGCAAACTCGGCATCCCGCTGGGTGAGTTGGCTAAAACGTGCGGCAAGTTCTTCAACGAGGTCTGAGCGGGTCATGGTGTAGTGCCTGAAACGAAGAAAAAAACGACCGGAGCACAGGTGCTGCCGGTCGTCAGTTCAGTGGGGCAAAAGGCCGATCAGTTGTTGTCCAGTTTGGCGCGCAGCAAAGCGCCCAGGCTGGTGGTGCCAGCGTTTTCGCGGGCAGATTGCTGGCTCAACGTGGCCATGGCTTCGTTCTGGTCAGCAGCGTCCTTGGCCTTGATTGACAACTGGATGTTGCGGGTCTTGCGATCCACATTCACCACCACCGCGGTCACTTCGTCGCCTTCTTTGAGCACGTTGCGTGCGTCTTCCACGCGGTCACGGCTGATCTCAGAGGCGCGCAGGTAACCAATGATGTCGTCGCCCAGATCGATCTCAGCGCCCTTGGCATCGACAGTCTTGACCTTGCCGGTCACCACGGAACCCTTGTCGTTGATCGACGAGAAGGTGGTGAACGGATCGGAGTCAAGTTGCTTGATACCCAGGGAGATGCGTTCGCGGTCCACATCGACGGCCAGCACCAGGGCTTCGACTTCCTGGCCCTTTTTGTACTCGCGCACAGCGGCTTCGCCGGTTTCGTTCCAGGACAGGTCAGACAAGTGCACCAGACCGTCAATGCCAGCAGCCAGACCGACGAACACGCCGAAGTCGGTGATGGACTTGATCGGGCCCTTGACGCGGTCACCGCGCTTGGTGTTTTGCGCAAACTCTTGCCATGGGTTGGCCTTGCACTGCTTCATGCCCAGGGAGATACGACGCTTGTCTTCGTCGATTTCCAGAACCATGACTTCGACTTCGTCACCCAAAGCAACGATCTTGGAAGGCGCAACGTTCTTGTTGGTCCAGTCCATTTCGGAGACGTGTACCAAGCCTTCGATTCCGGGTTCCAGTTCCACAAACGCGCCGTAGTCGGCGATGTTGGTGATCTTGCCGAACATGCGGGTACCTTGGGGGTAGCGGCGGTTCACGCCCATCCATGGGTCGTCGCCCATTTGCTTCAGACCCAGAGACACGCGGTTCTTTTCGGTGTCGAACTTGAGAATCTTGGCAGTGATTTCCTGACCGGCTTGCACCACTTCAGAAGGATGGCGGACACGGCGCCATGCCATGTCGGTGATGTGCAGCAAGCCGTCGATACCGCCCAGGTCCACGAACGCACCGTATTCGGTGATGTTCTTGACCACGCCTTGCACCACAGAACCCTCTTTGAGGGTGTGCATCAGCTTGGCGCGCTCTTCGCCCATGGAGGCTTCAACCACAGCACGGCGTGACAGCACGACGTTGTT
>CAIVHU010000078.1 GCA_903905735.1 uncultured beta proteobacterium | reverse complement strand
GCTGCTCAGCCGCTCCAACTCTTTGCGATCCTGATCGCTACACGTTACGCTCGCCGCGACTCGCGCCATGACCACCTCCGGCTTGTATTGAACAAGCAGGATGATAATTACATATGTATATTAATGCAATTAAACACTAGGCTGGAGTCCATTTTTAGCAACTAATCTGGTTTCTCAGGCTGACCTCCAGCAGCAACAAGTTGTGGCTTTCAGGGGCTTGCCAGTGCTTGCGCAGCAAAACCTGTGGCGCACCTACAATAAGTAATAGACCAATTACTTAACGTCCAGTGCCCGCCCCCGACCCACCTCTCAAACAGCGCACCGTCATCCGACAGGCCAGCTTGGTGGAAGCGGCGCTGCAACTGGCCGCGCAGCGCAGTCCGGCTGACATCACCACCTCCGATCTGGCGCAGGCGGTTGGCATCACCCAAGGGGCGGTGTTTCGGCACTTTCCCACCAAAGAGGCGATCTGGTTGGCCGCGATGGACTGGACCACCAGCACGCTGATGCAGCGACTGCAAGCCGCAGCGGTCGCCGCGCAGTTACCCTTTGAATCGACACCTGCAGCCAGTACCGGCACCCTCCCCAACGAAGCTGTCACGGCTAACACCCCTCTGCCCGATGCGCCGCCAGCCCCCGGCTTGCCCGCCCTGCAAGCGGTTTTCATGGCCCATGTGGCCTTTGTCGTGGCCTACCCCGGCGTGCCTCGGGTGATTTTTCAGGAGCTGCAGCAGCCTCAAGACACCGCGCTGAAAATTCGGGTGCGCGCCCTCATGCAGCAGTACCGCGCCCTGCTGATGCGCTTGCTGCTGCAGGCGCAATCAGACAATTTAATAGCGCCTTACGCAGATTTGACGGGAGCTAGCGTGCTTTTTATTGGCTCAATCCAAGGGCTGGTGATGCAGTCCATGATGTCGGGCGATGTGTCTGCCATGACCCGCCTCGCCCCGGGCGTGTTTGACCTGGTTCAGCGCAGCCTGTGCACCCACCCTGCGTCACAGCCCGTTTGACCGCCTCGTCATTTGACCCTGCCCGTTTCCAACCAAGAGCTGCCCATGAACTCCAAACAAACGCTGTTGCGCCGCCTGACCCTGGGAGTCGCCGCCGTGGTGCTGATCGGCGCGGTGGCCTATGTGTCGCTGCGCACCGGCCCGCTGGCACCCATCAAGGTCACTGTCAGCCAGCCAGCCCTGGGCAGCCTGAGCCCGGCAATCTTTGGCATCGGCACCGTGGAAGCCCGGCGCAGCTGGATGATCGGCCCGACCGTGGCCGGGCGCGTCCTGAGCGTGAAAGTGGATTTGGGCGACACGGTTAAGGCCGGGCAATTGCTGGCCGAGATGGACCCGGTCGATCTGGACCAACGTCTGAAATCTCAGGATGCCGCGTTGGCCAAGGCAGTGAGTGCCCAGCTCAGCGCGCAGGCGTAGGTGAGCGATGCCACCGCCCGGCGTGCCCTGGCCACTGCCAACACCCGGCGCAACCAGGACCTGGCGCGGCAAAACTTCATCAGCGCAGGGGCCCTGGAGGCCAAACTGCAGGAACAGGCCTCGGCCGACGCAGCCCTGCAGTCGGCGCAGGCCAACCTGGCCGGTGCCGGGCAAGACCTGACGCGCCTGAAAGCCGATCGCGACGCGCTGGCGCAGCAGCGCAGCACTGTCCGCCTGCTGGCGCCGTTTGATGCCGTGGTCACCAGCCGAGATGCCGAGGCGGGCAGCATCGTGGTGGCGGGCCAACCGGTGTTGCGGCTGATCGACCCGGCGAGTCTGTGGGTGACATTGCGGGTGGATCAGGGCCGCTCTGCCGGACTGGCCACCGGGCTCAAGGGCGGCATCGTGCTGCGTTCGCAGCCGCGCACCGCACTGCCGGGCCAGGTGGCGCGCATCGAGCTCCTGGCCGACAGCGTGACCGAGGAGCGCATTGCCCAGATCGCATTTACCCAGCCACCAGCAGGTGTTTCAGTAGGCGAAATGGCTGAGGTCACTCTGCAACTGCCCGCCACCGCACCCGCCCTGTTGCTGCCCAATGCCGCCGTGCAACACCAGCAAGGCCAAACCGGGGTCTGGCGGTTGCGCGATGGCAAGCCGGAATTCGTCCCGGTGACGCTGGGTGTGCAAAGTCTGGACGGCCAGGTGCAGGTGCTCAAGGGCCTCACCCAAGACGACCACGTGGTGATCTACAGCGAAAAAGCGCTTAAACCCGGCGCGCGTGTCAAGGTGGTCGATACGCTGACAGCCTCGGAGGCCACACCGTGATCAGTCTGGCCGGGCGCGACATCCTGCACAGCTGGGGCAAGTTTGTCCTGACCGGCATGGGGCTGGGCCTGCTGATTGGCGTAACGCTGTCGATGGCCGGCATTTACCGCGGCATGGTGGATGACGCGCAGGCGCTGCTGACCAACAGCGGCGCCGACCTGTGGGTGGTGCAAAAAGACACCCAGGGCCCGTACGCGGAGTCCAGCAGCCTCAAAGACGATGTGGTGCGCAGCGTGCGCGGCATGCCCGGTGTGGGCCAGGCGGCCAACGTGACGTATTTGACCCAGCAGGTCCAAAAAACCGGCGGTGACGAGGTGCGGGTGATGGTGGTGGGTATCAAGCCCGGCCAGCCTGGCGAGCCCGGTTACCTGCTGGCAGGCCGCCAGCTCACGCGCGGCCACTACGAGGCAGTGGTCGATGTCAAAACCGGCTTCAAACTGGGCGAAGAGATGCGCGTGCGCCGCCACAGTTATCTGGTGGTGGGCGTGACGCAGCGCATGGTTTCCTCAGGAGGTGACCCGATGGTGTTCATCCCGCTGAAAGACGCACAGGAGGCGCAGTTTCTGAAGGACAACGATGCCATCGTCAACGACCGTGCCCGCACCGCCAGCAACCCGGCCTTCAACCGCCCCGGCGTGCCGGGCCTGCTGGAAGCGGTGCAGGGTTTGCAGGCCAGCAGCCACAGCGTCAACGCGGTGCTGGTGCAACTGCAGCCCGGCTGGCTGCCAGAGCAGGTGGCCGAGCCGCTGCAACGCTGGAAACATGTGCAGGTGTTCAACCGCGCGCAGATGGAAGAGATTCTGGTGGCCAAACTGATTGCCACCTCGGCGCGGCAAATCGGCCTATTTCTGGTGATTCTGTCGGTGGTGAGCGCAGCGATTGTGGCCTTCATCATCTACACCATGACACTGGGCAAACTGCGCGAGATCGCGGTGTTGAAGCTGATCGGCACGCGCAATCGCACCATCGCCGGCATGATCCTGCAACAGGCGATGGGGCTGGGGCTGATCGGCTTCATCGTCGGCAAGATCGTCGCCACCAGCTGGGCGCCGGTGTTCCCCAAGTATGTGTTGCTGATGCCGCGCGACTCGGTCATCGGGCTGGTCGCCACGCTGGTGATCTGTGCGCTGGCCAGCACCCTGGCGATTCGCGTCGCGCTCAAGGTCGATCCGGCCGCCGCCATTGGATAGCCATGAAGCTGCCACCTTCAAACCACCCAACCCTGTCCGGCGAAGCGGCTGACACCGTGCAGGCGGCCAACAGCGCCATATCAGGCGGCATCCACGTCGAAGGTTTGCGCAAGGTCTACGGCAAGGGCGACAGCGCGGTCGAGGCCCTCAAAAACGTCAACATGACGGTGGCACCCGGCGAGGTGGTGGGCCTGGTCGGGCCGTCGGGCTCGGGCAAAAGCACCTTGCTCAAATGCCTGGGTGCCATCATCGAGCCCACCAGCGGGCGCATGACGCTGGGCCACGACGTGATTTTTGACAATGTCTGGAAGGTGGCTGACCTGCGCGCGCTGCGGCGTGACCGCATCGGCTTCATCTTTCAGGCACCGTACCTGATTCCGTTTCTGGACGTGACCGACAACGTGCCGCTGCTGCCGATGCTGGCCGGGCAGTCCAATGCCAATTCGCGAACCCGGGCGCTGGAGCTGCTGACCGCATTGGACGTGCAGCACCGCGCCAAAGCCGAGGTATCACAACTCTCAGGCGGCGAACAGCAGCGCGTGTCGATCGCCCGCGCCCTGGCGAATCGCCCGCCGGTGATCCTGGCCGACGAGCCCACCGCGCCGCTGGACAGCGAGCGCGCCCTGGGCGTGATGCATATCCTGAACCAAATGGCGCAACAGTTTCAGGCCGCCATCATCGTCGTCACGCATGACGAAAAGATCATTCCCACCTTCAAGCGGATTTACCACATCCGCGACGGGCAAACCGTGGAAGAAGCTGGCGAGGGCCGCTCTTTGAATTGAACGGCCGTCCAGGCGCTTAATCGAACGCCGGGATCTCAGGTTTGACCACCGGTTTGCCAGCAGCGACCCAGGCATCAAAGCCACCGTTGATCGACTGCACGTCCAGGTAGCCCATCTCCTGCAAGGCACAGGCAGCCAGCGCGGCGCGGCCACTGGTCTTGCAATACAGCACAATTTTCAGATCGCGAGGCTGCAAAGCCGGGTTGGCGCTGAACTTGAACTCCAGCATGCCGCGAGACACGTGGATCGCTCCGGCCAAATGCACGGCGGCGAATTCTTCAGCCTCGCGCACGTCGACCAGCACATCGGCTTCGCTGATGGCTTGTTCCGCATCGGCAATGACCACCTCACGCACGCGGGACTTGGCGGCACTGACCAGATCATGGGCTGACTTCATCGATATTCTCCTGATTAAATACTACAAAATAAAGAGCTACCAGCCCTTAACCCATAAGGGCTAGAGACAAATTTTGCTTATAACTTCTGACCCACCCAGCGCGTCACCACGGCCGGACCCTCGTGGCCGGGGCCTTCGGACAGGGTGATTTCTCCGTGCCAGGCAAGCTCTGGCGAAAGCAGACCAACAAAGTCGTCGCTCAATTGTTCTGCGGTGTAGAGCATGGACACATCTTTGGGGCCGCCGCTGGTGTATCGCATCTGGTCGGGGTGAAACGCCTCGATCATCATGCGGCCACCGGGCTTGAGCCCCAGCGCCAGACGGCGGTGCGCGTCCCTGCGAATGCTCTCGGGCAGGTGCGCGAAGACAATCACCACCGCGTCAAAACTGCCCGGCTCGGGGGCCCAGTGCGCCAGATCCACCTGATGGGTGGTCAGCATCACGCCACGTTGTGCCGCCAGCTCGGTGGCTTTTTTCAGGCCTACCGCCGACATATCGACCGAGGTGACATGGTGCCCCTGCTGTGCCAGCCAAACGCCGTTGCGCCCTTCGCCGTCCCCAGGTAGCAGCACGCGGCTGCCTGGCTTCAGGCGCGCAGCCTCTTGCTGCACAAAAGCATTGGGCTCGGTGCCGTATTTGAAGCCGGGCTCGGCAAAGCGTTGATCCCAAAAATTCATGGTGTGGTGGTGTCAGTCAGCCAGTGGCGGGGGTGGAATTTTAGTGGCTGCCACTGGATCTGTCGGATGCCAGGGCGTTCTCGACGCTCAGAAGGCCAGCGTTGGCACTTCAGCCCGGCATTACCGATCAGCGCTCCAGCGCAGCGCGCAAATCAGCGTCTTTGGTGACATAACTGATGCGTTTGACCACGTTTTGGTCCAGTTCGATCAGCGTGACGGCGTCAAGCTGGCGCGGCCAGGCCGCCAGCGTGGCTTCGTCCAGCGACACCCCGATCTGGTACGGCATATCGCGCAGCGTGGGCAGCGCAAACGTGCGGGTGATGAAACCAGGCATCTTGCTCATGTCAGCCAGATAGACCGCATTTTTTCGGGTCAACTGGTCTTTGGGCAGCGCTTGCAGCACGCCCTGTATCAGATTGGAGGCTTTGCGGCCAGCCGCGAACATCAGCAGGCGGGTAGCGGGCGTGATCTGCCAGGGCTTGTCAAACTGGTCTTTCAGGCTCAGCGTGGGCAAAGCCTGACCCACAGCCACGGCGGCGGGTGCCTGCGCCCAACTGCCCTGGGTGATGCCCAGTGCCAGCATCAGTCCCAGTGCCCAGCCTGATAGCTGGCGTTGCAAGTTTGCCCAGCCCGTGGCCGGGTGCAAGGAAATGTGAGTCATGGTGATCAAATATGTGGTTGGTCAATGAAGGCATCAAACCGGGTGGTTCAAAGCGCGTTGACGGGTATTTTGAGGTAACTCACGCCATTGCTTTCGGCTGGTGGCATTTGTCCGGCGCGCATGTTGACCTGCACCGACGGCAGCAACAGCACCGGCATGGCCAGCGTGGCATCGCGCGCGCTGCGCATGGCGACAAAGTCGGCCTCGCTGATGCCGTCATGCACATGGATGTTGGCGGCCTTTTGCGCGGCCACCGTCGTCACGCAACTTGGCTCGCGCCCATTTGGCGGGTAGTCGTGGCACAGGTACAGCGTGGTGGCGTCGGGCAGACCCAGCACCTTGTGGATCGACTGGTACAGGGTGCTGGCACTGCCGCCAGGAAAGTCGCAGCGTGCCGTGCCGTAGTCGGGCATGAACAGGGTGTCCCCCACAAACGCCACGGTGTGCACGGGGTCTGCCCCCGGTTCGCGCACCACATAGGTCATGCAGGCGGGGGTGTGGCCGGGAGTATGCAGCGCGGTGATAGTGAGGCTGCCCAGGGTGAGCGTGTCACCATCGGCCAGCAGACGATCAAACTGGCTGCCGTCGCGGGCAAATTCAGGCCCCGCATTGAATATCTGGCCAAACACGTTTTGCACGGTGGTGATGTGCGCGCCAATCACCAGCTGGCCACCGAGTTTTTTCTGCAGATAGGGTGCTGCGGTCAGATGGTCAGCATGCACATGAGTTTCGAGCAGCCATAACACCTGCAACTGCAATTCAACCACGCGCTGTGCCAGTTCGTCGGCACTGTCGGTGCGGGTACGGCCAGACTTGGGGTCGTAGTCCAGCACGCTGTCGATCAACGCCGCGTGACGCGTGGTGTCATCCCACAGGATGTGGCTGAAAGTGGAGGTGGCGGGGTCAAACCGGGATTCAACGTGCAAGCGTGTCATGGGTTTTCTGGCGATTCAAGTGATGGTAGAAAAAATAACGGTACAACCAGCAGGGACCACCACGATCACCGTTCACTGGTCAACCGTCGATCACAAGCGGTCGGTCTGGCGTGATGACAAAACAATCCTAGATACTACCAAGGGTATGTCACATCACGCGTGACAACCAAGCAGATAACCCTACGTTTCTGGCATCCGGGCTTATAAAAGTACGGACACCCCATGGTTGATCAGCGCACCACCGACCACCAGCCAGACAAACAGCACGCCACCCAGCAGCAGCGGCTTGAGTCCGGCCTTGCGAACCGATGACAGGTGGGTGGTCAGCCCCAAGGCCGCCATGGCCATGGCCAGCAGAACCGTGTCAACATTGGTGGCCACCGCCACCATCGGCCGGGGCAGCCATTGAAACGAGTTGAACACCACCACGGCGATGAAAGCGAATGCAAACCAGGGGATGGTGATCTTCGACTTCTGCTTGGTGGAACCGGTGTGTTGACCCGCCTCATGGACAGGCGTCTGGCCGCGCGCCAGCCAGGCTGACAGACCGATCAGAAACGGCGCGAGCATCATCACACGGACCATTTTGGTGATAACGGCGGTGTCGGCAGCGGCACTGCCCACGGAATGCGCGGCTGCCACCACCTGGGCCACTTCGTGAATGGTCGAGCCAGCATAAATGCCAAAGCCGGTGGCGCCGCCGCCAATCACATGCCAATGCTGGTTGAGCTCAAACAAGGCGGGGTACAGAAAGATCGCCAGCGTGCCAAACACCACCACGGTGGCCACTGCCACAGTGACGTGCTCGGCGCGGGCGCGAAGCACTGGCTCGGTGGCCATCACCGCAGCCGCCCCGCAGATGGAACTGCCTGCGCCGATCAACATCGCCGCCTTCGGGTCCAGCTTGAGCCAGCGTGTGCCCAAGAGGTAAGCCAGCGTGAAGGTGGAGCTCACCACCAGCGCATCAATCAGCACCCCGTTCAGGCCGACATGACCAATATCCTGCAAGGTCAGGCGCAGGCCGTACAGGATGATGCCCAGACGCAGCAGGCTCTGCTTGGAAAAATTCACACCCGCACCACAACGCGCCGCCAGATGCGGATACGCCGTGTTGCCCACCAGCATCCCCAACAGAATGGCCATGGTCAGCGCGCTCAGGCCATGGTTTTGCAACCAGCCGATGCCGCCCAGCGCCATACCGGCACCTGCCAGGGCGGCGCTGAGCAGCAGGCCAGGCCAAAAGTGTTGCAGAGCAGCCATCCCCCGGGCGCTGGTGAGTTGGGGGTTGGCCAAGGTGATCGTTGAAGCATGTGTCATGGTGTTTGAGCTGGAATGAACAAGATGCGATCGACTTTAGGTGGCGGCTATTCATTTGCAAAACAGGTTATTCAAGTAATATCTACCTATCTAATCGCTATAAAACTTTGCATCCATGCCTGTTCTGCGCCTGACCCTGCGCCAACTCCAAATATTTGCCGCCGTCGCCAACTGCGGCAGCACCACGGCTGCCAGCGTCGAACTGGCGCTGTCCCAGTCCGCCACCAGTTCTGCCATCAATGAACTCGAGCGTCTGCTGTCGCTGACCCTGTTCGACCGGGTAGGCAAACGCCTGCTGCTCAACGACAACGGCCGCACGCTGTTGCCGCAAGCTCAAGCCATGCTGGACAGTGCCATGGCCATCGAACAAACCGCCAGAGACGGGCTGGCGCAAGCCCAGTCGCTGCGCATCGGGGCCAGCACCACCATTGGCAACGACGTGCTACCCAAGCTCCTGAGGCAGTTTCTGCAACAGCAGCATGACCAAAGCAGCGCCTGGCAGTCGCAGGTCGTGATCGGCAACACCGAGGCCATTTGCGATGCCGTGGCGGCTTTTGATCTGGACATCGGCCTGATCGAAGGCCCTTCGCACCAGCCGATGCTGACAATGACACCCTGGTTGCAGGACGAACTGCTGCTGGTCTGCGCGCCGGACTACCCGCGCGTCAGCGGCATCACAGAGGCTGGTGAGGGCGCTACGGCCTCCGTGGCTTTGTCGCTGGACAGCCTGCGCAACGCGGTCTGGCTGCTGCGCGAGCAAGGGTCAGGCACGCGCGAAGCCGCCGACCACCTGCTGCTGCCACACCTGCACTCTTACCGGCGCAGTATCGTCATGGGCAGTTCACAGGCCATCAAGCAGGCCGCCGCCGAAGGCCTGGGCATGGCCTGTCTGTCGCAATGGGTGGTGGACGATTTCATCATCAACGGGCGCTTGCAGGCGGTGACCACGCCCTTGCCAAGGATGACGCGCAAGTGTTATCTGGTGGTGCACCAGGACAAGCGGCCCACACCGGCGCTGAAGCGCTTCATGGCGCAGGCTGCGCTTTATTCGAACCTGCGCATGGTGATGGCACCGCGCAACTGACCTTCCACATAGCCAGTGGCTTTGTCATCGGGATACAGCATGTGGATTTTTTCTGCCACTTCCGGGGCGATGGTGTCGGCAGCACCATGACAGGCCAGGCAAGGCTGTTGCATTTGCAGTGCCTTCATGTAGCGAAATTCCTTGCGCCCACCCTCTTGCACTTCAGCATATTTTTCCAGCGTCACCGGCGGCGGCGCGGCGGTCGAAATCTTCCAAGGCGATGCGCTCCCAGGCATCGGGCACAGCTTTGGGATTGCGGTTTCCCAGGCTGACCCGGCGAATACTCCAACCGGTTTTCTCGGAGGCCGCCTTGGCCATTTTCGGAGCTTTCTCGCTGCAAGCCTCCACCGCCGCAGCCGGACCACCCTTGGCCATTTCGTCTTTCAGCATGGCCTGCAATTTGACCGGCATGTCGCTGGCCACTTTGCGCGCGCTCTCCAGCATCGGAGCGTCCTCGGCTTGCGCGTACATTCCGGCCATCAGCGCCGCACCCAGTACCAGTTTGGACAGACCCTGCAAACCACTCGTTTTTGAACTCATGACAACCACCCTTTGCAAAAATTGATCAAGGGCGCGATTGGGCCATGAGTCAAACCCAAATCTTGGTGACTCAAGTCACCCACTGGCGCAGCATGGTGCTGAAAAGCGCAGCGCCAGGCGGCTTCAGGCCGTCGCGCCAAAAGTCTCCGGCATCTGGACCGCCACCACCTCACCGCGCGCGGTCGCCACACCATTCGCGTACACGGTGGCCTCCACCACCACCTTGCGGCCCTTGATCTCCTTGATCCGGCCACGGATCTCCAGCGTGACGTTGATCGGGGTCGGCTTCAAATAGTCCACATGCAGCGAGCCAGTGACAAAGCGGAACGACGGCTTGGTGTCCATCTCGCGGCCTTCCTGACGGTACATGGCCGCTGAGGCTGTGCCGGTGCCATGGCAGTCAATCAGCGAGGCCAGCAAACCGCCGTAGGTGAAACCCGGGATGGCCGTGTGGTAGGGCTCGGGGGTGAAACGCGTCACCGTCTCATCGCCATCCCAATAGGTCTTGATGCGGTGGCCATGCTCGTTGTTGGCACCGCAGCCATAGCAATGCGACAGGTTTTCGGGGTAGTACTCTTGAAAGGCCTTCATGGTGTCTCCGTGTGTTTTAAAGGGTGCGAGTCACCATTATCGACCGGCCTCAACCGCCTACAACACCACCTGATAGGCCGATTTGATCATGGCCCGAACCGCCTGCACCAGGGCCTCGACAACCGGCTGCTGCGCTGAACTTCGCCGCCAGGCCAGCGCCACCCGCCGCATGGGCGCAGGCTCTTCAAACGGAATGGCCACCACCAGATCCGACTGGTATAACTCCGACAAGGCGCTACGGGGCAACACCGACACACCGTAGCCCGAGGCCACCTTGGCGCGTATCGTCTCAATCGAATGGCCCTGGCGCATCGACGCGTCGTTGTGGCTGATTTCCGGGCAGGCATCGAGCACCTGCTCGCGAAAGCAATTGCCCGCTTTGAGCACCAGCACGTCCTGCGAACCAATCTCGGGCGCGGTGATGCTGGCACGGCCCACCCAAGGGTGCCCTTGAGGCACCACCGCATCAAACACTTCGTCGTACAGCGCCTGGGTGTCGATGCCGGGAATATCAAACGGCAGCGCGATGATGGCGGCGTCAATGGTGCCGTATTTGAGGTAATCGGCCAGCAGCGCGGTCATACTCTCTTCTATATAGAGCGTCAGGCCCGGTGCCACCTGGCGCAGCGCCGGAATCAGGTCCGGCAGCAGATACGGTGCAATGGTATGAATGACGCCAAGGCGAAACGTTCCGGCCAGCGGGTCCTGGCCTGAATGGGCTACGCCCTCAATGCGCCCGACTTCCTCCAGGCTTTTCCGCGCTTGGGCCACCACCCGCTCACCCACCTCGGTCAGCGCCACGTGGTGCTTGCCACGCTCGATCAGGATCACCCCCAACTCGTCTTCCAGGCGCTGCAAAGCTACGCTGAGACTGGGTTGGGACACCTGGCACTGCTCAGCTGCACGGCTGAAGCTCAACTGGTCGGCAAAGGCCACCAGATAACGCAAAGCTGACAATTTCATGGGAACTCACAAAGGTTGTTATAGGTAAACACTATGGCTGTCATAGTCAAAATATTTTTATGAATCATTGACTTACATCATTAAGCCACACATAAGCCATGGTTAAAGTTTGCTCGTGCCGGATTTGTGAGGATCATTTGATCCATGCCTATCCGGTTGACACAGGTTGTTCTGAAATTGATTTCCTCACCTCGCCAGCGACGCGTTCCAAGCCTCCGGCTTTGGCCAACTCGCTGGGAGAAGGTGCTGAAAGTTCAAGATTGGCCGTCCAGAGCCCAACATGCGCCG
>CAIVHU010000077.1 GCA_903905735.1 uncultured beta proteobacterium | reverse complement strand
TTGGTCGCCGCCCAACGGCCCAGGACGGTGTCCCCCAAACCACCAACGCAACGAGGGCATCCGAACAGCCTGGAGATGCCTCCCCAAGGCCGGCCATGGAGGCGGGGCACTAACTCCGGTTAAATGGAGAGCCCAGACGCAGCTTTACAACGGAATCTGGCTACGGCACCAAAGCAGCTGCTGCGCCATCGCGCAGTTCTCGACGCAGGATTTTCCCGAGGTTGGACTTTGGCAGGGGTTCGCTTCGGAATTCAACGATCCTTGGCATCTTGTAGCTGGTCATGTGTTGACGACAATGCGCGAGCAAGACTTGCTCGGTCAGCGCTGGGTCTCGCTTCACCACGACGATCTTGACGAGTTCACCGGATCTGTCGTCTTGCACACCTATTGCCACGACCTCGGCCACACCGGGATGCAGCGCGACGATGTCCTCAATCTGGTTCGGGAACACCTTGAAGCCCGAAACAATGATCATGTCCTTCTTTCGGTCAGTGAGCGTGAAATAGCCCCGTTCGTCCATGAAGCCCATATCGCCGGTGCGTAGCCAGCCATCAGCGGTGAAAACCTTGCTGGTTTCTTCTGGGCAGTTCCAGTACCCCTGCATCACCTGAGGGCCGCGCACGCAGATCTCGCCGACCTCACCCGCAGCGAGTTCGTTGTCACTCTCGTCGAGGATCAAGGCCTGGGTCGATGGAATCGGGATGCCGATCGCTCCGGTCCACTCCTCGGTGTCCAGCGTATTGGCGATGACGATTGGTGATGCCTCGGTCATGCCGTAGCCTTCGATGATGGTCACACCGGTGCGTTTTTTCCATCGTTCTGCCACCACACGCTGCACCGCCATGCCCCCGGCACTGGTCACTTTCAGGGCGCCGGTGTCCACATCAGCAAACCCGGGGGCATCGAGCAAGGCCCGGTAAAGCGTATTGACACCGATGATGATCGTGAAAGGGTATCTCTTGAGGTCTTGGATGTAGGCGTGCATGTCTCTGGGGTTGGTCACCAGAACCGTGCGCGCACCAAGTTTCATGAACACCAGACTGAAGGTCAGCGCGTAGACGTGATACAGCGGCAAAGGACAGACAAACACCTCTTTGCCGTCCACCAGGTCGCGCGCCATCCACGCCGTCATTTGTTGCACGTTTGCCACCAGGCTGCCGTGGGTCAGCGCCGCAGCCTTGGCTACGCCCGTGGTGCCGCCGGTGTATTGCAGGAAGGCCAAATCGTTGTGACCAAGCGGCACCTCGTCCAAATCCTGCTGATGTCCGACCCGCAAGGCCACGTTGAATGGGGTGATGCCCCCAATGGTCCATTTAGGCACCATCTTTTTGATATGTTTCACCACGGTGTTGGTGAGCAGCCTTTTCACAGGCGAGAACATGTCACCGACCTCGGTCGTGATGACGGTCAGGCTCAGCGGCGGATTCTTGTCCAGCACTTTTTGCAGGGTCTGCTCAAAGTTCTCCAGCACCACGATGGCCACGGCACCCGAGTCCTTCAGCTGGTGCTCCAGCTCGGCGGCGGTGTACTGCGGGTTGATGTTCACCACCACCAACCCGGCCCGCAGCACGCCGAACAAGGCCACCGGGTACTGCAGCAGGTTGGGCATCATGAGGGCGACCCGCTCGCCTTGGCGCAGCCCCAGCGACTTCTGCAGGTAGGCGGCGAAGTTCCGGCTTGAGCGGTCGAGCTCGGCATAGGTGATTGACACCCCCATGTTGCTATAGGCGCAGATTTCCTGATCCGCGTGCGTAAATCTGCCAAACATATGGAATCAACGATGGCACTTTAGTTGAAAATATTGAGTACGACGGCTTTACGGATTTCAGCCGTAATTACATCGAGAAAGTTGCCGTGTTCAAACAAACGTTGATTCCAGGATTCCCTGAGGGCGCACAAAGGATAGGCCAAGTACTGAGCATCTTGACCCAAGGCGGGCGGGTCAG
>CAIVHU010000076.1 GCA_903905735.1 uncultured beta proteobacterium | reverse complement strand
CCCGGCGTGACCGACGGCGGCGACGTGCTGCCAGAGGCTGAAATCGAATACCCCATCGGCGACAAATCACGGGCTGGGGCCAACACCACCGAAATCGAGATTGGGGCTGGCGATGCCGTCTGGGTAGCCTTCATCGGCGGCGACCCCCGCTACCCCATCATCACCGGCGCGCGCAACCCGCAGACTGGAAACTCTGAAGGGTGGCGGCGGTTCCACCACGCCAACGTGGAGCTGCTGGCGAGTGAACTGCTGAGGCTGATTGCCAAAGGCGATGTGATGATCCAGTCCGACACGAAGATCACCTTGAAAGCGCCGCAAATCGTTCACGACACGCCGGACACAACGATGAACGGTAGCGCCACGGTGATGGGCGGTCTTTCAGTGCTGGGGCTGGGTGGGCTGGCATCCTCGATCAAAGGGGTGTTCAGGATCGTGGGCGGTATTTTCTGCAACGACAAGGACATTGGAGACGGGCACACCCACAAGGATGTCAAGAAGGGTTCGGAGAACTCCGGGCCAGTCAACTAGGAGAGAAACCATGAAAAATTTACTGTTCAGTTTTGAAGACCTCTCGGTCAAAGACAAGGCCGCGAAGCAAGCCGCCAAATACTTTGCGCGAGCTGGTGCCAATGTCGTCCAGCAGGATGTGGGCACTCAGGTGAAGCGCACGGCGGGGATATCCGTTCGGGAGATGACGCTCACTTTCGCCGACTCGCAGCAGGTGGTGCTGCGCATCAAGCAGACCGGGGACATCTACCAGATCTTGCTGAACGGCAAGGTGCTGCCGATCAAGGCTCAGGACAACCATGTTGACGCCATTGCTGAAATCGTGGCGGCGATGGATGCGGGCCGCTCTGCTTACCAAAAGAAGCTGGCCGCCGCACAAGTCAAGCCACCGGCTGGCATCCACACGGCAGCGCCCAAGATGGTCGAAGTGCTGACTAAAAAGCGCGATGACCTGAAGGTGGCGATTGCCGATGTGCGCTCCCAAATAGCTCAGACCGAAGGCGCTACAGCTTAGTTGCTCAAACAAGTCGCCCAGGAAGCAAGAGCAGATATTGCTTCAAAGTATCCCGCTTTCCTCTAGTAGCGAAACTGTTAGTCAACCATCTGCCACGTAGGCAGGTCATTGGGCAGCAGGTGCCAAGACGCCCTATGAGGGGCTGAGGCACGAGTTCATGACACACTCTTGCGTAATGGCATAATGAATTGCAAATGCTTGCAAGTAAGGCATATGTCTTACTATGCGCAATAATTCCGAAATACATCAACCAGCCTGATACGGGGGACTTCGGAATTGAGGCAGCCTTTGCTTTTTATTAGATAATTTTTCAATGGAGCTTTGAATGACCACTTTTGATATAAACAGAAATGAAGTTAGAGCAGGTGCCGCCCCTTGTTTTTATAAATTTCACATTCAAAACCGAACTAAAGTAAGTCAGGTTAATTATGACTTCTACGAACTTATTTCAGGTATATTTGTAAGGTGGGTTTCAGGGGTGTATAATGGCGTCATTGGGGCTGGTAATGATGTTGTCATTAATTTTGATATTAATGAAAATGGTATTGAGGAGGAAAATGTTTCATTTTTTACTGTTGGGGGTAGGCCTCTCCATGTGAAATTTTGGACTG
>CAIVHU010000075.1 GCA_903905735.1 uncultured beta proteobacterium | reverse complement strand
GCCAAGTTTGGCGGTCAGGCCAAAGCCTACGACCAGATCGACGCAGCCCCCGAAGAAAAGGCCCGCGGTATCACCATCAACACCGCCCACGTGGAATACGAAACGGCCAACCGCCACTACGCCCACGTTGACTGCCCCGGCCACGCTGACTATGTGAAAAACATGATCACCGGTGCCGCCCAGATGGACGGCGCCATCCTGGTCTGCTCCGCCGCTGACGGCCCCATGCCCCAGACCCGCGAACACATCCTGTTGGCCCGTCAGGTCGGCGTGCCTTACATCATCGTTTACCTGAACAAATGCGACATGGTGGATGACGCTGAACTGCTCGAACTCGTCGAGATGGAAGTGCGTGAACTCCTGGACAAGTACGACTTCCCCGGTGACGACACCCCCATCATCCACGGCTCAGCCAAGCTGGCCATGGAAGGCGACAAAGGTGAACTCGGCGAAGGCTCCATCATGAAGCTCGCAGATGCGCTGGACAGCTACATCCCGACACCTGAGCGTGCCATTGATGGTGCCTTCCTGATGCCTGTGGAAGACGTGTTCTCCATCTCTGGCCGTGGCACCGTGGTGACCGGTCGTATCGAGCGCGGCATCATCAAAGTCGGCGAAGAAATCGAAATCGTTGGCATCCATGACACCCAGAAGACCACCTGCACCGGTGTCGAAATGTTCCGCAAGCTGCTCGACCAAGGTCAAGCGGGTGACAACGTCGGCATCTTGCTGCGCGGCACCAAGCGTGAAGATGTCCAGCGCGGTCAAGTGCTGTGCAAGCCGGGCTCGATCAAACCACACACCCACTTCACTGGTGAAGTCTATGTGTTGTCCAAAGACGAAGGTGGCCGTCACACCCCGTTTTTCAGCAACTACCGTCCCCAGTTCTACTTCCGTACGACCGACGTGACCGGTGCCATCGAACTGCCAGAAGGCAAGGAAATGGTCATGCCCGGTGACAACGTGTCGATCACGGTGAAGCTGATTGCCCCCATCGCCATGGAAGAAGGCCTGCGCTTTGCTATCCGTGAAGGTGGCAAGACCGTCGGCGCGGGTGTGGTTGCCAAGATTCTTGCTTAATAACCAGAGAAAAACATGGCAACTAAACAAAAAATCCGTATTCGCCTGAAGGCGTTTGACTACAAGCTGATCGATCAGTCAGCCGCCGAGATCGTGGACACCGCCAAACGCACTGGTGCCATCGTCAAAGGCCCCGTGCCATTGCCGACACGCATGAAGCGTTTTGACATTCTGCGTTCACCTCACGTCAACAAGACCAGCCGCGACCAGTTTGAAATTCGCACCCACCAACGTCTGATGGACATCGTGGACCCGACCGACAAGACAGTTGATGCGTTGATGAAGCTCGATCTGCCTGCTGGCGTGGATGTAGAGATCAAACTGCAATAAATGTTTCTTCCGGCGAAGGCAGACTTGGCTTGCGAAAGCTGCGATCTGCGGTTATACTCGCTGGCTCTGCGGGATTGAGCTTGAAAAAAGTCGGCCCGCAGAATTTTATCAACCCACTTTCACGTTCAAACAGTCTCACCAATTGAAGTGAGTCTGGTGAAGGTTACGGAGAAAACGATGAGTCTAAGCAATCACTTCGGATTGCTTGGTCGCAAAGTTGGCATGATGCGTCTGTTCACAGACGACGGGAACGCGATTCCTGTCACGGTGATTGATGTGTCAAACAACCGAGTGACTCAAGTCAAAACCCAAGAGAACGATGGCTATGTTGCTTTGCAAGTGACATTTGGTGCGAAAAAAGCTTCTCGCGTCAACAAGCCAACCGCTGGCCACCTTGCCAAGGCAGGTGTTGAAGCTGGTGAATTGATCCGCGAATTCCGCGTTACCCCTCAAACTGCCGCAGGCTACCAAGCTGGTGCGGTTGTGCCGGTGTCGGCGGTTTTTGCTGTGGGTCAAAAAGTCGATATTCAGGGCACCACGATTGGTAAAGGCTTTGCCGGTACCATCAAGCGTCACCATATGAGCTCGCAGCGTGCATCACACGGTAATAGCCGTTCGCACAATGTTCCTGGCTCCATTGGTATGGCTCAGGACCCGGGTCGCGTTTTTCCGGGCAAGCGCATGACGGGTCATCTGGGTGATGATTTGGTCACGACGCAAAACCTGGACATTATTCGTGTCGATGAGGCTCGCCAATTGCTCATGATCAAGGGCGCTGTCCCTGGATCAGCAGGCGGATTTGTCACCGTGCGTCCCGCTGTCAAGGCGAAAGCCGAAGAATCGAAAGGAGCGAACTGATGCAGCTCGAACTCCTGAATGACCAAGGCTTGGTTGCGTCCACGATGGATGTGCCAGAGACCGTGTTTGGTCGTGCTTACAACGAAGACTTGGTTCACCAAGTTGTGGTCGCTTTCCAGGCTAACGCCCGTCAAGGCACCCGTGCCCAGAAAGACCGCGAACAGGTTCGCCACTCCACCAAGAAGCCATTCAAGCAAAAGGGTACTGGTCGCGCTCGCGCCGGTATGACTTCCTCGCCCTTGTGGCGTGGCGGCGGTCGGATTTTCCCGAACATGCCTGATGAAAACTTCGCTCAGAAAATCAACAAGAAGATGTATCGCGCCGGTATGGCTTCCATCCTGTCTCAGTTGGCCCGCGAAGGTCGCTTGGCAGTCGTTGACTCGCTGACCGTTGAGTCTCCCAAGACGAAGGCGTTGGCCGCCAAGTTCAAGGCGATGAACCTTGATTCTGTGCTGGTGATTGCTGACGAGGTGGACGAAAACCTTTATCTGGCTTCACGCAATCTGGTCAACATTCTGGTGGTTGAACCCCGCTATGCTGACCCGGTATCTTTGGTCCACTACCGTAAGGTGCTGGTGACCAAGGCCGCCATGGGCAAACTGCAGGAGATGTTCGCATGAGCCATGCAAATAAACCCAATCAAAAATTTGACGAAGGTCGTTTGATGCAGGTTCTGGTCGCACCCATCGTGTCCGAAAAGGCCACCATGGTTGCAGAAAAGAGCAATGCTGTGACCTTCAAGGTGCTTCAAGACGCAACCAAATATGAAATCAAGGCCGCCGTGGAATTGATGTTCAAGGTTGAAGTCAAGGGCGTGTCGGTGGTAAACACCAAGGGCAAGACCAAGCGTTTTGGTAAGTCTGTGGGCCGTCGCGACAATGTTCGCAAAGCCTACGTGATGCTCAAGCCTGGTCAAGAGCTGAACCTTGGTGGGGAGGCTGCGTAATCATGGCTGTCATCAAAATGAAACCCACTTCTCCAGGCCGTCGTGGCGTGGTGAAGATTTCTCGTGACCATTTGCACAAAGGTGCACCGCACGCCGCTTTGCTGGAACCTCAATTCCAGCAGGCCGGCCGCAATAACAATGGTCACATCACAACCCGCCACAAGGGTGGTGGTCATAAGCATCACTACCGTGTGGTTGATTTTTTGCGCAACAAGGATGGCATCGCTGCCAAAGTCGAGCGCATTGAATACGACCCGAACCGTTCGGCTCACATCGCTCTGGTGTGTTACGCCGACGGCGAGCGCAAGTACATCATTGCACCGCGTGGTCTGGAAGTCGGTGCGACCATCATGAGTGGTGCTGAAGCGCCGATCCGTGTTGGTAACACTTTGCCCATTCGCAACATTCCGGTGGGTTCGGTTGTTCACTGCATTGAGTTGCAGGTCGGCAAGGGTGCCCAGGTGGTTCGCTCTGCAGGTGCTTCGGCTACCTTGCTGGCACGCGAAGGCACTTACGCTCAGGTGCGTATGCGCTCTGGTGAAGTTCGCAAAATTCACATCGAGTGCCGCGCAACTTTGGGTCAGGTAGCGAATGAAGAACACAGCCTCCGCCAACTCGGCAAGGCCGGTGTCAAACGCTGGATGGGTATTCGCCCGACCGTTCGCGGTGTGGTGATGAACCCAGTAGATCACCCGCACGGTGGTGGCGAAGGCAAGACCGGTGAAGGCCGTCATCCAGTCGATCCTTGGGGTAATCTGACCAAGGGCTACCGCACCCGCAACAACAAGCGCACGCAGGTCATGATCGTGTCGCGTCGCAAGAAGTAAGGGGTAGGTAATGACTCGTTCTCTCAAAAAAGGTCCGTTTGTTGACCATCATCTGGTAGCCAAGACTGAAAAAGCCGTGGCAACCAAAGACAAAAAGCCGATCAAAACCTGGTCGCGTCGCTCGATGGTGTTGCCCGATTTCATCGGTCTGACCATCGCTGTTCACAACGGCAAGCAGCACGTGCCTGTCTATATCACTGACCAAATGGTTGGCCATAAGTTGGGTGAGTTCGCGCTCACTCGGACTTTCAAGGGTCACCCTGCGGACAAAAAAGTTGTCAAGAAATAAGGAGGCGACCATGGAAACACGTGCAACCCTTCGTGGCGTCCGCCTGTCAGTTGACAAAGGTCGTCTGGTCGCGGATCTGATTCGCGGCAAAAAAGTGGATCAGGCCCTGAATATTTTGCAGTTCACGCAGAAAAAAGCTGCTGTGATCATCAAAAAAGTTCTGGAGTCTGCCATTGCCAACGCTGAACACAACGATGGCGCTGACATCGACGAATTGAAGGTGAAAACCATCTACGTCGAACAAGGCGCATCGCTGAGGCGCTTCACGGCCCGCGCAAAAGGTCGTGGTAACCAAATCAGAAAACCCACGTGCCATGTGTACGTGACGGTTGGTAACTGAAAGAGGCCAGGAAGTTATGGGACAAAAAATCCATCCAACCGGCTTTCGGCTGTCGGTTAGCCGCAACTGGTCATCTCGCTGGTACGCCAACGACCGCGATTTCGCGGGCATGCTGGCTGAAGACATCAAGGTGCGTGAGTACCTGAAAGCCAAGCTGAAGAACGCCTCTGTGTCACGCGTTTTGATTGAGCGTCCTGCCAAGAACGCCCGCATCACCATTTACTCGGCACGTCCGGGCGTGGTGATCGGTAAAAAGGGCGAGGACATTGAAAATCTGAAGCGCGACCTCGGTCGTCAATTGGGTGTGCCAGTGGCCGTGAACATCGAAGAAGTGCGCAAGCCTGAAATCGATGCCAAGCTGATCGCTGATTCCATCACCCAGCAGCTCGAAAAACGCATCATGTTCCGTCGGGCCATGAAGCGCGCCATGCAAAATGCCATGCGTCTGGGTGCCCTGGGCATCAAGATCATGTCGTCTGGCCGGTTGAACGGTATCGAAATCGCACGTTGCGAGTGGTACCGCGAAGGTCGCGTGCCACTTCACACCTTGCGTGCTGATATCGACTACGGTACATCGGAAGCGAAAACCACCTACGGCATCATTGGTGTCAAGGTCTGGGTCTACAAGGGCGACACATTGGGTCGCAACGATTTGCCAGCAACCGAACAGCGTACTGAAGAAGAGCGTCGTCCACGCGGTCCTCGTCGCGATGATCGTGGTGGCCGCCCTGGTTCTGATCGTCCTGCACCCCGTGGTGCACGTCGTCCGATGGGCAGCAACGCGGCCCCCGCCGATGGCAGTGACAAACCCGCAGAAGCCGCTGGTGCTGACGCTAACAAACCCACCGTTCAGCGCGTCCGCAAGGTAGCCGCGCCAGGTTCTGTCACCAGCACGAGCGCTGTGGCAACTGACGGTAAAGGAGAATAACTATGTTGCAACCCGCTCGTCGCAAATACCGCAAAGAGCAAAAGGGCCGTAACACCGGTATCGCGACCCGAGGCAGCTCGGTCGCATTTGGTGATTTCGGTCTGAAATGTACAGACCGTGGTCGTTTGACTGCGCGTCAAATCGAAGCCGCTCGTCGTGCCATTTCCCGTCACGTGAAGCGTGGTGGGCGTATCTGGATTCGGGTGTTTCCTGACAAGCCGATTTCCCAAAAGCCTGCTGAAGTGCGTATGGGTAACGGCAAAGGTAACCCTGAGTATTACGTCGCTGAAATTCAGCCCGGCAAGATCGTCTTTGAAATCGTTGGTGTGACCGAAGAGTTGGCTCGTGAAGCGTTTCGCCTTGCTGCCGCCAAGCTGCCTTTGCGCACCACTTTTGTGGCCCGCATGATCGGTCAGTAATCAGGAGCAAATGATATGAAAACGACTGAATTACGACAAAAAGATGTTGCTGGTTTGAAGGCTGAAGTCAAAGAGCTGCAAAAAGCACACTTTGGTCTTCGCATGCAGAAGGCCACGCAACAACTGAACAACACAGCCACGATTCGGATTGCGCGTCGTGATATTGCCCGCGCCAAGACCATTTTGGTCGAAAAGCTGGCAGCTGACACATCCGCCAAATAAGGAGCGACAAATGACGGAAGCAAAAACCTCCCTCAAGCGCACTCTGACCGGCAAGGTGGTCAGTGACAAGCGTGCCAAGACTGTGACGGTGCTCATTGAGCGTCGTGTCAAGCATGAGCTCTATGGCAAGATTGTTGGCAAGTCCAGCAAGTACCATGCGCATGATGAAAAAGGCGAGTTCAAGATGGGTGACGTGATTGAGATCACTGAAAGCCGTCCGATTTCCAAGACCAAGAATTGGGTGGCGACCCGCCTGGTTCAAAAGGCCGCCATCGTCTGACATATCTGTTAGCGCTTCGGCGCCGGGAAAAAGGCTCACTTTGTGAGCCTTTTTTTGTTGGATCCGTAAACCGGGGCCTCTCGCTGCTGATGTTTCGTCGAGTCAATGGGCGTTGCCCTAACCCACCCAGTGCAGCAAACCCCAAATGGCGGCAGAGCAGGCCGCCAGGACAGTAGCAGCCTTTAATCTGTCAATGGCCTTGTCGTCGCTACTCTCGGCAGGTGAATCTAGGTGCTTGTCGCCAGTGATCATGGGCCGAACCAGGTTGTCGCGTTTCTTCCAGAAGTAGAAAACAATGGCAGATACATGCAGTGCGACGAGTGAAATCAGCACCCATTGGCCGATAACTTTGTGATAGTAAGTGGCGTTCGACACCCAGGCAGAGGAAACGAAGCGGGTCAGGGGCCCAGTGGCAGTAATCTCATCGTCACTGAACAGGCCGGATGCAACCTGCAAGGTCAAAAAAACCAGCAGCGCAAAAACCGACAGAGCGCCCATCGGGTTGTGGCCGACCCATTGTTTTGTTTCACTTTTGCCCTGCAGGTAACGGATGACCTGGGGTGGGGAATATAGAAAGTTTGCAAAGCGTGACCACCGTCCCCCCAGCAGACCCCATACAACGCGGAATGACAAGAGCGTCAAGACAGCATAGCCCAAACGGAAATGCCAATCCATGGCTGAGCCTCCCACTTTCGCCGTGATGAGCAGGGCGACCACACATCCCGCCAACACCCAATGGAACAATCGCGTAGGCGCATCCCACACTCGAACAAGATAAGCCATGCAAACCTCAGGTAAAACAGAAAAAATCGTAAACTTTCGCCGGGTCAAAGTTTAACTTTTTAAGGATTCTCATGAAAAAGATCTCTGCGTTTCTGCTGGCGGCGGTTGTAGTGTCCATTGCCATTCCTGCTTCGGCGCAATTTGCCAAGGCGGATGACGCCATCAAGTACCGAAAAAGCGCGTTGTTTGTGATGCAGCAAAATTTTGGCCGCGTGGCGGCTATGGCCACCGGGAAAATGCCTTTTGACCCTAAAGTTGCCGTCGAAAGTGCCACCGTCGCTGAGTTTGTTGGAAAGTTGCCTTGGGCTGGGTTCGGGCCGGACACCGACATGGGTGACTCCAAGGCCAAAGTGGAAATCTGGAGCAATAAGGCCAAGTTTGACGACTATGCCAAAAAGATGGAAGTTGAGCTGGCCAAACTCACGGCAGCAACCAAAACAGGGAACCTGGACACCATCAAGGTCGCTGTCAACGCGACGGGCAGTGCCTGCAAGTCCTGCCACGACGACTTCCGCGCTAAATAGCCGACACGGCCGCCAATAGTTCACAACAAGTTCGCCTTGAGGCAGTTCGCGGCGGTTAATATCCGCCATTCAACTTCCCATCAGGTGGCTTTTATGGATCGTCGCGGCTTCAATGTACTTCCGGTGATATTCGTCGCGGCGCCGCTGTTTCTATTTCATGACAGAAGCCTGGCGTTGTCGCTGGCAGACTTAAGCAACGCGCAGGCGTCGCAAGGGCTCAAGGAGGCGCTTGTGAAAGGCGCGCGCTCTGCCGTCGCGGCGCTGGGCCAACCCAACGGCTTTCTGGGCAATGACAAAGTCCGGATTCCCCTGCCTGGGTATTTGGAAGATGCGGCTGGGTTGCTGCGCAGGCTGGGCCAGGGCGCGCGGCTTGACGAACTCATTGCCGCCATGAATCACGCTGCTGAGGCGGCCGTGCCGATGGCTCAAGATTTGCTCGTGGGTGCAGTCAAATCCATGAACGTTCAGGACGCCAAGAAGATCCTTAGTGGGGGCGACACCTCGGTGACGGAATTTTTCGCCGAAAAGACGCGCAGCCCACTGGCCACGAAATTTTTGCCGGTTGTCAAGAAAACGACCGCTCAGGTCAACCTGGCCGAAAAATACAACAGCATCGCTGCCAAAGCTGCTGGCATGGGCTTGGTAAAAGGGGACGAGGTCAGTGTTGAGCGTTATGTGACTGCCAAGACGCTCGATGGTCTGTACCTGATGATTGGCGAAGAAGAGAAAAAAATCCGCCAGGACCCCGTGGGTACGGGCAGTGCCTTGCTGGGAAAAGTTTTTGGGGCTCTCAAATAGCCTCCATTCGACGTGATTCGCTTCAGTACGGTTGGGGTCAATGTTTGAGCGGTTTGCAAAGTCATAATCACCCAATGAACGGTTTCCCGCAGAACTATCCTGCCCCTTACGTCGAACTCATCACGGTGTCCGTCAATCCATGAACAACGGCATTTTTATTATTGCCCACGCGCCTTTGGCGAGTGCGTTTCGGCAATGCGTCCTGCATGTCTTTCCTGACGCAGCGAATGCCCTGGCGGCCTTTGATGTCCAGCCTAATATGCCCACGGACGAAACGCTGGCGGCTGCGCGGATGACGATGTCTCTCATCAACAGACCAAATACGCTGATACTGACGGATCTGTTTGGGGCCACCCCCTGCAACGTTGCGCAGAAGTTGGTGGATGGCACCAATTCAAGGCTAATTACCGGTGTGAATCTGCCGATGTTGATGCGCGCTGTGACCTATCGGCACGAGTCCATGGATGCGCTGGTGGCCCGCGTGCTGGCGGGCGGGACACAAGGTGTCATGCAGGTTGCCGTGACAGCACCTCAGAACCAAAAACGGAAAATTCATGATCAAAACGACCACGACTATCAGCAATAGACTGGGCCTGCACGCGCGCGCTTCTGCCAAACTGACAAAGCTGGCTGGTGGTTTTCCGTGTGAAGTCTGGATGTCGCGTGGTGACCGCCGGGTCAATGCCAAGAGCATCATGGGTGTGATGATGCTTGCCGCCGGATTGGGTGTGATGGTCGAGGTGGAGACCAGCGGCGAGCGTGAGCAGGAGGCCATGGATGCGTTGTTGGCGCTGATCAACGACAAGTTTGGGGAAGGTGAATAGATGGCCCACAGACTTGCTCGGGGCGGCCCGGAGCGGCGGCTATGACCTTCTCCATCCACGGACTGCCGGTAGCCCGGGGCATTGCCATCGGGCGTGCCGTGCTGGTGGCCTCCAGCCGCCTGGATGTGGCTCACTACTTCATTGAGCCGACGCAAGTAGCCGCTGAAATCAACCGCGTGCGCGATGGCCGCGACGCCGTGATTGCCGAAATCCACAGGTTGCAGACCAGCATTGCCCAGATGGGTCCCAAGGACACGCCACATGAGCTGGCCGCGCTGCTTGAAGTTCACCTGATGCTGCTACAGGACGAGCAGCTCACCGAGGGCGTCAAACACTGGATCAAAGACCGCCTCTACAACGCCGAGTGGGCCCTGACCAGCCAGTTGGAGGTGGTTGGCCGCCAGTTTGACGAAATGGAAGACGAGTACCTGCGCGAGCGCAAATCTGACCTGGAGCAAATCACCGAGCGGATTTTGCGGGCCATGCGGGGTATTTCCTCGCCACTGATCCAGCCTTTGGGGCGTGGAGGGCGCAAAGCGTCACAACAAGACCTGTTGCTGGACGACACGGTGGATGTGCCGCTAATTCTGGTGGCACACGATCTGTCACCCGCCGACATGCTGCAATTCAAGCAGAGCATTTTTGCCGGCTTCATCACCGATGTGGGTGGCAAAACCTCGCACACTGCGATCGTGGCGCGCAGTCTGGACATTCCGGCGGTGGTGGGGGCACGCCTGTCAAGCCAGTTGATTCGCCAGGACGACTGGGTCATCGTGGATGGTGACGCGGGTATCGCGGTGGTGGACCCATCGCCCATCATTCTGGCGGAATACGGTTTCAAACAGCGGCAATGCGAATTGGCCCGTGGCAAGCTGGCGCGCCTATTGCATACGCCAGCCGTGACTCTGGACGGCCAGAAGGTGGAACTGCTGGCCAACATTGAAATGCCCGACGATGCGGTCAGTGCCATCCAGTCGGGCGCCCTGGGCGTGGGCCTGTTTCGCAGCGAATTCTTGTTCATGGGGCGGCACGGCAAACTGCCCAACGAAGAGGAACAGTACCAAGCCTACCGGCGTGCGGTCGAAGGCATGCAAGGCTTGCCTGTGACCATCCGCACGGTGGATATTGGCGCGGATAAGCCGCTGGACGACAGTGCCCGCGAGGCCAGCTACCTGAACCCGGCATTGGGCTTGCGCGCCATTCGCTGGAGCCTGTCAGAACCCGCCATGTTCTTGACCCAGTTGCGCGCCATTTTGCGGGCTGCGGCGCATGGGCAGGTGCATTTGCTGATACCCATGCTGGTGCACGCCAGCGAAATCCGTCAAACCATGGCGTTGATTGATCATGCCCGGGTGCAACTCGACAACCGGGGCCTGGCGTATGGGCCGGTCAAGATCGGGGCCATGATCGAAATACCGGCAGCCGCGCTGACGCTGCCTGTATTCCTGAAGTACTTTGACTTTCTGTCCATCGGCACCAACGACCTGATTCAATACACCCTGGCCATTGACCGTGCCGACGAGTCTGTGGCGCATCTTTATGACCCGCTGCACCCCGCCGTGTTGCGCCTGGTGGCCAACACCATCGCCGAGGGGCGCGCGCAGGGCAAACCGGTGAGTGTGTGTGGCGAAATGGCGGGTGACGTGACCATGACCCGGCTGCTGCTGGGCATGGGGCTGCGCAGTTTCTCGATGCATCCGGCGCAGATTCTGGCCGTCAAACAAGAGGTGCTGCGCGCGGATACCAGCAAGCTCGCACCCTGGGCGCAGGCCATCCTGGCAGACGACGAGCCTGCCCGGCGCTTGCTGCAGCGCGCCTGAAACTACCTACCGCACACGCCGGACGAAGGCTCCGGCGCAGGGAAGGTCCAGCACGCCCTGCGATGGATCGCCGGGTTATCCAAACAACCAGAACATCAGCGGAATCAACAGCGATGCCAGAACCACCTGCAACCCCAGCGCCAGCCCGGCGTAAGCCCCGGCATCGGCATTGACATGCATGGCGCGTGCGGCACCAATGCCATGCGCGGCGGTGCCCAGCGCAAAACCACGCGCCATCCAGCCCTGCTGGTTGGTCGGGATCTTCAGGCGGGCCATCAGTGCCTTGCTGCTCAGGGCCCCGACCATGCCGGTGATCACCGCAAACACCGCTGCCAGCGCCGGAATGCCGCCGATCTTGTCCGCGATGCCCATCGCCACCGGGGCGGTCACCGACTTGGGTGCCAGCGACAGCAGCACGTCGTGCGGCAAGCCCGCCAGCCACCCCAGCGCCAGCGCCGAACCACTGGCGGCCACACCGCCAACCACTGAGGCGATCAGCAGCGCCCGCCAATGTTGGCGCAACTCATGGCGGCGCTCCCACAGTGGCCAGGCAAGTGCCACCACGGCAGGCCCGAGCAAAAAGTGGATGAATTGCGCGCCAGAAAAATAGGTGGGGTAGTCCACCCCGGTCAGCGTCAGCAGGCCCGCCAGCACCACCACCGACCACAGCACCGGATTGGCCCAGGGTGCCTGGTCCAGGCGTGCATACACCGCCTGCGCCAGCACATAGACGACGAGAGTGGCCGTCAAGCCAAACAGCGGCGTGGCAGAGAGGTAAATCCAGAGTTCGACGAATTTAGGCATCGCGTTTGGGTGTCAGGTGACGAATTGCAAGCGCAGTCACCGCCAGACCGATCCAGGTGGACAGCACGATCACAGCCAGCATGCGCACACCATATTTGTCGAGCAGGTCCAGATGCGTCATCACACCCACACCGACCGGCACAAACAGCAAAGACAGGTGCGACAGCAGAAAATCGGCGCAGGCCGCCACCGGCTGGCGCACGGCTTGCCAGCGCAGCGCCAGCAACAGCAGCAGCATGCCAATCACCGGCCCGGGAAACGGCAGCGCCAGCCCGCGTGACAGCAACTCACCCAACGATTGCATGGCCAAAAGCCATGCTAGCCCTCGCATTCCTTGCATAGTGCGCTATCAAAAACGGGGAATGTCGGCAAACTTGAGCTGTCCGCCGCGCACCAGCATCTTGCCGTATTCGGCGCAGCGGTGCAGGGTCGGGATGACCTTGCCGGGGTTGAGCAGCCCCTGCGGGTCAAACGCGCGCTTGATGCCAAACATCTGCTCGTTTTCTTCCGCGCTGAATTGCACACACATGCTGTTGAGTTTTTCGACCCCCACGCCATGCTCGCCGGTCACTGTGCCGCCCATGGCGACGCTGGTTTCCAGGATCTCGGCACCAAACAGCTCGCAGCGGTGCAGCTGGTCGGGGTCGTTGGCATCGAACAAAATCAGCGGGTGCAGGTTGCCGTCACCCGCGTGAAACACGTTGGCGCAGCGCAGCTTGTACTTTTTCTCCATGTCCTGAATCGCCAGCAGCAAATCCGCCAGGCGTTTGCGCGGGATGGTGCTGTCCATGCACATGTAGTCCGGGCTGATGCGCCCGCTGGCTGGGAAGGCGTTTTTGCGGCCACTCCAGAAGCGCAGGCGCTCGGCCTCGTCTCGGCTCACGGCAATGGCGGTGGCACCGCAGGCGCGCAGCACATCGCTCATGCGGCCGATGTCTTCTTCCACTTCCTCGGGGGTGCCATCGCTTTCGCACAGCAGAATCGCCTCGGCGTTCAGGTCGTAACCGGCGTGCACAAAGTCTTCCACGGCGGCGGTCATGGGCTTGTCCATCATCTCCAAGCCTGCCGGGATGATGCCCGCGCCAATCAGGCTGGCCACCGCGTTACCGGCTTTGCGCATGTCGTCAAAGCTGGCCATGATGCAGCGCGCGAGCAGTGGTTTGGGGATGAGTTTGACGGTGACTTCGGTGGTGACGGCCAGCATGCCCTCGCTGCCAATCACGATGCCCAGCAGGTCCAGACCGGGTGAGTCGAGCGCGTCGGAGCCCAGCGTCAACTCTTCGCCGGCCATGGTGAAGCCTTTTACCTTGACGATGTTGTGCATCGTCAGGCCGTATTTCAGGCAGTGCACGCCGCCCGAGTTTTCGGCTACGTTGCCGCCAATGGTGCAGGCGATCTGGCTGCTCGGGTCGGGCGCGTAATACAGGCCCAGCCCGG
>CAIVHU010000074.1 GCA_903905735.1 uncultured beta proteobacterium | reverse complement strand
TTGTTGGTCCTACCCCTCGCAGTTTCATCAAGCATTTGGCCTGTTCGTCGTTGCGAGCAAGCTGCACTATGGTTTTTTCATTTTGCGCAATGCGCTCCTCCAGGTGACTCAATTCGCTGTTAGCGGTTGAGTAAAAGGGCGGAAATCTGGCGGAGATTGAGACCGGTGGTGCACAAAAGCAAAGGGGGCCGATTGGCCCCCTTTGCTTTTGCCGAATAAACGAGTCAGTTCAAAACGGTTGACCTTCGCCATCTTCAGAGCCGTCAACCTCGAACTGTGTGATCCGGGTGGCTTTCCAATAGTCATAAAGCTTGACCTGATAGCGACTGTGAATCACATGCAGTAAATCCTCCAACAGTTCCGCCACGGCCACCACTTGCTCGGTGCTCCAGTCATCGTCAATCGCCATAGGCAGACCCGATTGCAGCCCCGAGGGCAACTGCAAATGTTTCATGACGTGCTTCATGATTTGGCCTTTTTGCGTTTTGATGTCAAATAAGCAGCCCGCTCCTGCGCCTCCTTGAGCCGATAGGACTACCGCCACCGGGCGGGGCTCAAAGTGGTAGTGCGCGGCAAACGCCAGCAGTGCGGGTGAGAAACGGATGGCATCGCCCTGGCGCTCCAGCACGGCGCTTTTAAGATTGTCATACAGCAGCACTCTGGGCAGGCCACCCCAGGCTTGGAACGCCTGAACATGGCCGCGCAGAAAGCTCTCCATGCGCGCGTCCAGCGAGAAGCGTAAAAAGATCCGCCGCGACCAAGACAAGACAGCCACGAAAGCCATCAGGGGGCGTTTGGCTTGGCCGATCTGCAGGTAACCAAAGTGGCCCCAGTCAACTTGGCCTTGTTCGCCAATGAGCGTCACCAGTCGCAGGTAGGCCTCAGGCAGTGGGCGGGGTCGATGGTAGGAAATCAAATGACGAAAGTGATCAGGGCCGCCTTGATAGCCGCGCACTTTGACCATGGCGTAAAGACGGCTGGCTCTGAGCTCAGGGAACTTCTTCAAGGTCTCCAGAATGAACGGCAGGTAAGCGTCGATGCGTGAGGCACGTACAGCCCCGATGCGGGGCAAACCTGCTTGGCGCAAGGCTCTCTCCACGGTGCCGTGGTGCACCTTCAATTGCCGGGCAATAGTGCCGACTCTCCACTGCTCGACATGGTAATAACGCAGTATCTGGGCTCTGAGTTCAGGGGTCACGGGCATGGTGCGGCACTTTCTGGTGTGTCAATCGGGCAAGGCGACGAATGCGACGGCGCAAAAAGTCCATTCGCACCATCTCAGCACAGTTGCCTTGACAGAAATGGCACTGCCAGAGCGGCTGGGGCGCATCAACTTCAATTACCGCTGCCTCTGGCGGCAGTAGAGCAGGCAGGCTTACAGGTGGGGAACCCTGATGCGTCACTATTTCTGCAAGAGTCTGCAAATTGCGACGTTGGCGTTCTCGGTAGCGGCGTTGCCGGCGGACATGGTTGCTGCGTCCACGCAGGCTGTTTTGGTAGCGTTTTGCTGCGCCGCGCTGCTTGCATTGACGCACCTCACCGGCGCAGTCTTTGCAGTAGCGGTTGCCGTGATCACAGTGGCTGCACACCAGCACGGGGGTCTGGCATTGAGCGCACGAGTAGCGTCGGGCTGCAGGCTCCATCGGCCAATGGGGGCCGACGGGGGTTGGGCTGGACAGGGCCTGGCATTTCGTGAAATACTGACACCGGCAACGTCGCCCTCCCGGGCTCGGGGCACGACATCGGTTGGAACTTTCGACGGTATTGGCCGCTGTCGTGCCTGCTTCTTGAGCTTTTACGGCAGGATCAGTTTCTACCCGCTCTTGGACTGTTTGACCACCAGATCAGGCCAGACAAGTCCGCTCACCCACCAATTCACCACACCCCAATCACGAGCGCGGCGCGCCAGGGGTCGTTTGCACTCGCCCTTCGGGCTCCTTCCAACAACCCCTGGCGCGCGAATACGAACCCCCGTTCAATACCTTTGCCGCCAGATTTACGCCCTTAGTGGCAGCCATTCACATTCGCTGAGCATGTCACCAATGACCATGTTGCAATGCCCAGGCAGATCCTCGAGCACATGGTGGACACCTTGCTTGAACGCCTTCTGTGATTGCGGTAGCACTATTCCAAGCTCGCTGAGCAGCCCACGAATGCGGTTGA
>CAIVHU010000073.1 GCA_903905735.1 uncultured beta proteobacterium | reverse complement strand
CGTTCGTTCCATCAAGTGTTTAAACAGCCGCTCCGTGGATTTGTGGACAACTCGCCAGCGAGTTGCCCACAAGCTCCACCGAGCCCCACTACTACATTTTATTTTCCAATGCAACTTCCACACGAAACGACGAAGGGCCCAGAAATGGGGCTGCCCACTGGTGTGTTCGGGGCGAATGGAGATGTCTGGAAGCGTCAAAGGCGCATGGTCATGGCGGGGTTTGACCCGGTACATGTCCGAACCTATTTCCCGGCACTTCAAACCGTGGCATCCAGACTTGCCGCACGTTGGAGCAAGGCGGCTGCACAAAATACGTTCATCGACCTGCAGTCAGATCTGATGCGGTTCACGGTCGACACGATTGCTGGCCTGGCGTTTGGGGCCGAGGTCAATACCCTGGAATCGGATGCCGATGTCATTCAACAACATCTGGACAAGCTCTTTCCTGCGCTTTTCAAGCGAATCTTCGCACCGATTCCAACCTGGCGATATTTTCAGTCAGCAGCCGATCGACAATTGAAAGCAAGCATCCATGAGGTGATGACCGCAGTGGATGGTTTTGTCGCACAAGCGCGTGCTCGCATGCAAGTCAACCCATCGCTGTACACACAACCGACCAACTTGTTGGAGGCGATGCTGGCAGCGGCTGACCAACCCGACAGTGGAATGGATGACAGCCAGGTAAGCGGTAATGTATTGACGATGTTGCTGGCTGGTGAAGACACGACCGCCAACACCCTCGCTTGGATGATCCACCTGCTTTGGCGCAATCCAGACGTGCTTGCCAAGGCGACCGAGGAGTTACGCCAAGTGTGCAATGACGGGTCCCATTTGAGCCTGGAGCAAATGGCCCAGCTCCACTATGTTGAAGCCTGCGCCCATGAAACCATGCGTCTCAAACCCGTGGCACCGCAGTTACCGCTTCAAACGATTCGCGAAACAGTCATTGGCGATGTGCGCTTGCCAGCGGGGATTGTGGTCATCGGGCTCATGCGCCGCGATTCTGTCAGTGAGGCACACATGCCTGACGCACTGGCTTTTCTACCTGAGCGTTGGCTCTCTGAGGTTGATCCTGGTCACGCTGCCCATTCGGTCAAACGCATCTCGATGCCGTTTGGCGCCGGTCCCCGGATTTGTCCCGGCCGCTTCCTCGCGTTGCTTGAAATGAAAATGGCAATGGCTACACTTCTCAGCCAGTTTGACATCCAAAGTGTGGACACGCCCGATGGCCAGGAGGCCCGAGAGCACATGTCCTTCACCATGACCCCAGTTGGATTGAGAATGAGGCTTCGCAAGCGCTCACTGGTTTGATGGTCTGCAGTCGCCCAAACTGGCAATCAGCCACGGTAAGATCGTCCGGTGAAGCAACCATTTTGGCGCTCATGGCGTCAATCTACCCATCAATCAAAGTGCCGAAAACGCATGGGTTGCCAGACTGACAAAGGGCAATGACTGCAATGGCACAAACCAATGAACGTCTTGATCGTCTTGTCCTTGAGGCGCGACGCAGTGCCGAAAAAAGGGAGCAGGGCTACCGGGCGCAAGCTCTGAAACTGTTTCCCTGGGTCTGCGGACGCTGTGCGCGCACGTTCGATCATGCCAATCTGCAATTGCTGGAAGTGCATCACAAGAACAATAACCACCACGACAACCCGTCTGATGGCAGTAATTGGGAGCTGCTATGCACTTACTGTCACGAAAACGAACATTCCAAGCTCAAAGACATGCAGGGGCGCAGCGATAGCGGCAACCTCATGCCGAACTCGACCTTCAACCCATTTGCTGATTTGAAGGCCATGCTGGCTTCGAGAAAGTAGTTTCCATGCCTATCCGGTTGGTTGCCAAAGCGGGGTTTTGATGCT
>CAIVHU010000072.1 GCA_903905735.1 uncultured beta proteobacterium | reverse complement strand
CACGCTGCGCCCACCCCAGCACCGTCTATGAAACGGTTTTTTTTGCCGAGAAGCTGGCTGAACGCTACTTTGCCGCCTTGCGTGAGATTGAGGCGCTGACAGCTGGCGACAAGCCTGCGCCGGCCACAGCGCCAACAGCCCTCGCCCAGCAGGACAGAGCGTCAGCCGATGCCACTGGTTCAGCAGCAAAGCCTGCCGTTACCCCGCCCGCGATTGCCCTGGACCGGCTTAACCTGCACAACACCGCTGACCTGGCCACGCCTGAGCAGCATCAGCCGCTCAAGGCATGGTTTGAAGCACGCCAGATCGAGGCGCGGTTCGACTACGGCACCGTCGATACCACCGGCTTTTTTGACGATGCAGCGCGCGCCCTGGGTGAGAACTTTGCGCTGTTTGGCGAGTTGCTGGACCGCATCCGCTGGGCTTACCGCAACAGCCACAGCAATGTGAACCTGGAGCTGGCCAACTTGAGCCAGAAAGATGCGCTGGCGCTCAACACCCTGTGCCGCCAGTTCTACAGCCACACGCTATTTGCCCGCTACCACTACCAGAAGCCCGAGAAAATCATCCGCCTCACCCTGCAAACCGCCACCACCGTGCGGCAATTTTTTGATGGCGGCTGGCTGGAGTGGTTTGTGCTGGTGGAACTGCTGGAGCAACTCAAGGCGAAAAAGTGCGCGGTGTCATGCGCACGCGGTGTGAAAGTGGTTTTCCCCAATGAGGACCTGCACGAAATCGACATGATGGCGCTGGTCAACGGCCAGACACCGATCTACATCGAATGCAAAACCGGCGAGTTCCGGCGTGAGATCGACAAGTTCCTGCGCCTCAAAAAACGTCTGAATTTGCGCCGCAGCCAGTTCATCATCTGCGCCAGCGACCTCAGCAACGAGCAGGCCAGCGGGCTGACCGCCATGTACGACCTGACCTTTGCCAACCTCTCCACCCTGCCTGCCAAGCTGCAAGCCGTGATCTGAGTTTTTATACGTCAATTTGGCCTCTAGCCCTTATTGAATGAGGGCTAATAGCTCTTTATTAAATAGCACCAAAAGACGTTGTGGTGACTATTTGCCCACCAGTTGATTGAGCTTTTCAGCCTCAAAGTGTTCGCTCAGGGAGGCATCTCCGGGCACACAATCACTGTCGGTGTGTTTAGCCTGGAGTGATTCGATGGCTTTCCACAACATGGCGATCTGGTGCTCGTGACCCGAGGCGTTGTCAATCAGGCCGCGCATCGCCTGGCTCAGCGGGTCGTCGCTTTGGGTGACACCGTAGGCCGAGAAACCCATTTTGGACGCTGCCTCTTCGCGTTTGACATCGAGTGCGGCCTGGATGATGCGCGCCGGGTTGCCCACCGCCGTGGCACTTGCGGGCACCGGTTTGGTCACCACGGCATTCGAGCCGACCTTGGCACCGTCGCCCACGGTGAAGCCGCCCAGCACCTGCGCGCCCGCACCCACCACCACACCGCGCCCCAATGTAGGGTGACGTTTGGTGCCTTTGTAGAGCGAGGTGCCGCCCAGCGTCACGCCCTGGTAGATGGTGCAGTCGTCGCCGATCTCGGCGGTTTCACCCACCACCACACCCATCGCGTGGTCAAAAAACACTCGTTCGCCAATTTTGGCACCGGGGTGGATCTCGATGCCGGTCAGAAACCGGGTGGTGTGCGAGATGTAGCGCCCCAACCATTTGAAGCCGCTGGTCCAGCAGGCGTGCGCCAGCCGGTGCAGGATGACCGCGTGCAGACCGGGGTAACAGGTCAGCACCTCCCAGGTGCTGCGCGCAGCCGGGTCGCGGTCAAGGATGCATTGGATATCAGAGCGGATTCTGGAAAACATGGCCTGAGTCTAATTTGCTTCGGGCAACACTGGCTTTGACTCGGGCTTGGGGGCCACTTTGAGCATCGCCTTGGCCATCCCTCGCAGGATATGGATTTCTTCCTGCGTCACCCCGACGCGGTTGAACAACTGGTTGAGCCGGGGCATGAGTTTTTTCGGCGCTTGCGGGTCGAGAAAATCAATCGCCACCAGGGCCTGTTCCAGATGCGCCAGCATGCCTGCCACTTGCGCCGCGTCAGCCAGCACGGGCGCGGCCGTGGCTTGAGTGACCGGGTAGCCGCCCAGCGCCTCGCGCCAGTCATAAGCAATCACCTGCAGGGCGGCGGCCAGATTCAGCGAGCCAAACTGCGGGTTGCTGGGGATACTCAGGCACACATGGCAGCGGTACACGTCCTCGTTGGCCATGCCAAAACGCTCCGAGCCGAACAGGAAGGCGACGCCGGAGTTACAAGCCTTTTCGGCCTCTAGCCCTTTCTCCGTTTGGGCTAGCAGCTCGCTTTTTAATAGTGCATCGAAATGCGCGCGCGGGGTCACGGTGGGCGGACCAAAGTCGCGCGGGGTCATGGCGGTGGCGCACAGATGGCTGATACCGTCGAGTGCTTCGTCAAGCGTTTCGACAATGCGGCACTGTTTGAGCACATCGGTGGCACCGCTGGCGCGCTGGATGGTTTCTTCACGCCGCAGCACATTGGGCCAGCGCGGGGCCACCAGCACCAGATCATCAAAACCCATGGTTTTCATGGCACGGGCGGCGGCACCTACGTTACCGGCGTGGCTGGTGTTGATCAGGATGAATCGCGTCTTCATGGTGGGCCGTTAAAATAGGCCGATTGTCGCTGCCTCGATACGTGTGCCGCGCCACTCCCTAACTCGCCATGCAGGACTTCTTCAGAGCCTGTGTGGTCACTACCGAGCCACCATGAACTCTCCGAACCTGCACCCAATGATCAATGTGGCGGTGAAAGCCGCCCGCGCAGCGGGGGCCATCATCAACCGCGCCGCGCTCGATGTGGAGTCCGTGCGGGTGTCGCAAAAACAGGTCAACGACTTTGTCACCGAGGTGGATCAGGCCGCCGAGCAGGCCATCATCGAGACTCTGCTGACCGCCTACCCGGGCCACGCCATCTGGGCCGAAGAATCTGGCCGCGAACACGGTGCCAAGGATTCGGAATTCACCTGGATCATTGACCCGCTGGACGGCACCACCAACTTCATTCATGGCCTGCCGATCTACTGCGTGAGCATTGCGCTGGCGGTGCGCGGCAAGATCGAACAAGCCGTCATTTACGACCCCAGCCGCAACGACCTGTTTACCGCCACCAAGGGCCGGGGTTCGTACATGAACAATCGCCGCCTGCGCGTGGCCAAACGCACCCGACTGCAGGAGTGCCTGATCTCCACCGGATTCCCCTACCGTTTTGATGACGACATCAACAGCTACCTGCAGATGCTGGGCGACATCATGCAGCGCACCGCCGGGATTCGCCGCCCGGGCGCTGCGGCGCTGGACCTGGCCTATGTGGCAGCCGGTTTTACCGACGGCTTTTTCGAGAAAGGCCTGCAACCCTGGGATGTGGCCGCTGGCTCGCTGCTGATCACCGAAGCGGGTGGCCTGGTGGGCAACCTGTCGGGTGACGCAGATTTTCTGGAGCAGCGTGAATGTCTGGCCGCCAACCCGCGCATTTACGGCCAGATGGTGAGCCTGCTGGGCAAATACAGCAAGTTTGCCGGTGCCGGCGACAAAGCCACTGTGCGCGCTGCCGTGGCCGAGCTGGCCGCAGCCACCGTGTCAGAGCCCGAACAGGCCGCGCCAGCCGACAAATCTGACGCACCTTTTTAGCCCGACTTTGGGCGAAAAAGCTCTCAGGTGTCAACTCAGCCTGACATATGATTGCGGGTTGATGCTGAGGCAGACAACAGTTTCATTTTTGGAAATCTCATGGCACTCACTTTCCCTTTTGCAGCGATCGTCGGACAAGAAGAAATGCGGCTGGCGATCCAGATGCTGGCGGTTGACCCCACCATCGGTGGTGTGCTGGTGCTGGGTGACCGGGGTACCGGCAAGTCCACCGCCGTGCGCGCGCTGGCCGACCTGCTGCCCCCGATCAAGGTCGTCAAGGACTGCGCCTACGGCTGCGACCCGGCGGGCACTACGCTGTGCGAGTCATGCCAGACCGAGCAAGGTGCCCACAAACTCAAGACCGAAATGCGCGCCGTGCCAGTAGTGGATCTGCCCTTGGGTGCCACCGAAGACCGTGTGGTCGGTGCGCTGGATCTGGAAAAAGCCTTGTCCCAAGGCATCAAAAAGTTTGCCCCGGGTCTGCTGGCGCAAGCCAACCGTGGTTTTTTGTACATCGACGAAGTCAATTTGCTGGAAGACCACATCGTTGACCTGTTGATCGACGTGGCCGCCTCGGGCGAGAACCTGGTGGAGCGCGAAGGCCTGAGCGTGCGCCACCCGGCGCGTTTTGTGCTGGTGGGCAGCGGCAACCCGGAAGAGGGTGAATTACGCCCGCAGTTGCTCGACCGCTTTGGCCTGTCGGTGGAAGTGCGCACGCCGCAAGACCTCGACATGCGGGTGCAGGTGGTGCGCCGCCGCGATGCCTTTGAGCGCAACCCGCAAGCCTTCCGCGACGAATGGGAAGCGGCCAACACCAAGTTGCGCCACCGCATCGTGCGCGCCAAGAAACTGATACACGACTTGCAGGTGTCTGACGACCTGCTGCTGCAATGCGCCACCTTGTGCCACAAACTCGGCACCGACGGCCTGCGTGCCGAACTCACCTTGCTGCGCGCCACCCGCGCTTACGCTGCCTTGCAGGGCGACACCGTGGCCGAACTGAAGCACCTGCGCGCCATTGCCCCGCTGGCGTTGCGGCACCGGCTGCGCCGCAACCCGTTGGACGACACCGGCTCAGGCGCCCGCGTGCAGCGCGCCATGGACGAGGTGATGCCTGCATGAACGCACCCGGCCTGTCGCAAGCCAGCCAGGCTTGGCAGGATGCGCAGCTGGCCTTGATGGCGCTGCAGGTGGATCCGGTACGGCTGGGCGGCATCTGGTTGCGCGCCTCGCACGGACCGGTGCGCGACAACTGGCTGCAGTTGCTCAAGGACTCCACCCTCAAGACATATCGCGTACCTGGTCAGGTCGACGATGAACGTCTGCTGGGCGGCATGGACCTGGCCGCCACCCTGCAAACCGGCCGGGTCATCCATCAGCCGGGGCTACTCGCCCAGGCGCATGGCGGTGTGATTGTGCTGCCCATGGCCGAGCGTCTGCCCTCCAAAGTGACGGCACACATCGCCCAGGCGCAGGACTGCGGCCAGGTGCATGCCACGCACGCCCACATCACCAGCCCGGCGCAGTTTTCCGTGATCGCGCTGGACGAATCCGAAGAAGACGAAGCCAGCGCCGCCGTCACTCTGACCGAGAGACTCGGCCTGTGGCTGGATTTGCGCGCCATCTCCATGGCCGAGAGCGATGCCAAGCTGGAGACTCTGGGTGACGTCGAGTTGCAGGAAGCCATCGCGTTGCTCAAACAGATGGAAACCAGCCACGAACAGGTGGAGGCACTGTGCCAGACAGCACTGGCACTGGGTGTGGACAGCCTGCGCGCGCCGCTCATGGCGCTGCGTCTGGCCTGCGTTTGCGCCGCGCTGGAAGGCCGCGATGCTGTCGAGCAAAGCGATCTGCAGTTGGCCGCCCGACTTGTTCTGGGCCCGCGAGCCACCCGCATGCCCGCCCAGCCAGACGACGAGCAGGATCCCCCCCCTGAAGAGCCGGAAGAACCACCGCCCGAGGAAGAGCCCCAAAACGAGCCACCGGAACCTCCTCCGGAGGACGAGCAGGAACCTGAGCCACCCCAGGAAGCCCTGGAAGATGTGCTGCTGGCGGCTGCCATCGCCAGCCTGCCGCCCAAACTGCTGGACCGCCTGCTGATGGGCAAAGCCAGCACCAAGGCAGCGCATGGGCTGGGCAACAGCGGCCAGGCAAAAACCAGCAAACTTCGTGGCCGACCGCTCACCCCCCGCCCCGGCAAACCCAGCGCGGGTGCGCGACTGCATGTCCTGGCCACCTTGGTGAATGCCGCACCGAAGCAGCGGATCCGGCAAAACGCGCCGGGCTCGGGGCGCGTGGTGATCCGCAGCGACGACTTCCATGTGCAGCGCTATGCGCAGCAAACGCCTTCTTGCCTGATTTTTGCGCTGGATGCCTCCGGCTCCGCAGCGCAGCATCGTCTGGCCGAAGCCAAAGGCGCGGTCGAATTGTTGCTTGAGCAGTCTTACGCCCGGCGTGACAGCGTCTGTGTGATTGGCTTTCGGCTGGCGGGTGCCCAGGTGCTGCTGCCCCCCACCCGCTCCCTGGTGCGCGCCAAACGCGCCTTGGGCGGCTTGCCCGGCGGCGGCGGCACACCCCTGGCCAGCGGCATTCAGGCCGCCCTGGTTCAAGCGCAGATGCTGCACCGCGCCGGGTCCACACCGATGCTGGTCATCCTCAGTGATGGCCGCGCCAACGTCAGCCTGGCGGGCACGGGCGGGCGGACGCAGGCCCGCGAAGACGCGCAAGCCTGCGCGCAGCAGTGGTGCCTGAGCGGCTACCCCTCGCTGTGGATCGACACTGCACCGCAACCCGAGCCGCAAGCCCAGACATTGGCTAACTTGATGGGCGCCAATTACTTCCCCATGCCGTACGTACAGGCACAGCGCATGGCCGCCGTCGTCCAGGACTTGAGCGCGCAAGTGCGCAGACCTTGAATGGCCATCTGGGATGCCCTTTACCCGTCGATGGATTGGGAGGCCAACCGCAGAAGCTGGCCACATGCCGCGCACAGCCACTTTGTCACCCTGCATGACCAAAAATGGCATTTTCAGACCTTCGGCAGTGGTCCTGCGCTGCTTCTGCTGCATGGCACAGGTGCATCAACCCACTCGTGGCGGGACCTGGTATTGACACTGTCCGAAAGTCACACCGTGATCTGCCCGGACCTGCCCGGCCATGCGTTTAGCGACTACAACAGCGACAAGACCAATTCGCTCAAATACATGACAGACGGTTTGGCGACCCTGCTCAACCATCTGGACATCTGGCCACAGGCCATCATTGGCCATTCTGCAGGTGCTGCGGTAGGTGCCAACCTCATTCTCAAACACCCGAAACTGCCGGCACCGGTCTTGATCGGACTGAACCCGGCCTGGCTCCCCTTGACGGGTCTGGCCAGTTGGCTGTTTCCCCCAGCCGCCAAAATTTTGGCCATGAACCCCTTGTCGGGTCTGCTGTTCGCCAAGCAGGCTGCCAAGCCATCGGTGGTGAGAAATTTGCTGCGCAGCACTGGGTCGCACCTGGACGATACCGCGCTGAGCTATTACCAACGGCTGCTACAAACCCCATCACATGTCAGGGGCGTGCTAGCCATGATGGCCGCCTGGCGACTCAACCGGCTTGGCCAGCAACTGCCCCAACTGACAGGGTCTGTGTTCATGCTGCTAGGCGGCAATGACCGCACGATACCGGCAAGCTTGGCAACCGAGTCGCTGAAGTTGATGCCCAAGGCGACCAGCAGAACATTCGCCGGTTTGGGACATCTGGCGCATGAAGAAGCACCGGCCGCAGTGAGCCTGCAAATTCTGGAGTGGATCGAACAAGTTCGCCATTGAACGCCCGATGGATCCACTCAAAGCGCATGAGGCGGCAGAGGTCTGCTGCCTCAGACGTGAAAAGCGACTCAGACGCGGGCAAAGCCCAGCAGGTGCGCCAGATCCTTGAAAAAGATGCGAATGTGTGCCATGGGTTTCTTGCGGACCAGCTTTTTGTTCATGTAGGACTCAAACGTCAAGCGCTGCACATCGGGATCTTCACAAACCTTGACGAATCGCTCACGACGTTTGTCGTTCTGGTACCAAAAATACTGCAGCAAGCCCAAAATCCAGAAAACCCGGCCATGCTCTTTGAGAAATTGTTTGCGAGCCTGCTTCAAGCAGGCAGCGTCACCGGTCTTGAGTGCATTCTGAACCGCCTCTGCCACCATGCGTCCACAAGCCATCGCGTAATAAATGCCCTCACCTGATGCCGGTGCCACCACGCCTGCAGCATCCCCGGTGAGCACGATGTCACGACCATTTTCCCAGCGCGGCAACGGCTTGAGGGGAATGGGCGCACCTTCGCGACGCAAGGTTTCCACCTCACTCAGGCCAGCAATCTCACGCAATTTACCCACCGAGCCACGCAGTGAAAAGCCTTTGTCGGCGCTGCCTGTACCAACGCTCATCGTGTCGCCGTGCGGAAACACCCATCCATAGAAATCTGGTGAGATCGGCCCTTGGTAATACACATCGCAACGATAGGGGTCGTGCTTGGGATCATCCACCGGGGCACGAACAATTTCATGGTACGCAAACACATACTTGGTCTTTTCCGCCCCTTCAATGTGCTGCCGGGCGATCTCCGAGCGGGCACCGTCGGCCGCCACAATCATGCGAGCGCGCACACTGTCAGGCTCACCTAAACCCTGGGTCAATACGGGATTGAAGTGCACGCGGGCCACGCCATCAGGGTCGCGGGTGATTTTCTCGTACACGGCACGCAAACGGGTGGCACCATGGGACTGGGCACGCTCGCGCAGCCACTCGTCAAAACTGTCCCGATTGACCATGGCTACAAAGCCGTTTTCAATAGGAATATCCACCCGGTTATCTTTGGGAGAGATCATGCGCGCACACCGCACCTTTGCTACCAGCAGATGGTCAGGGATTTCAAAATCTTTGATCAGACGCGGCGGGATGGCCCCTCCGCACGGCTTGGTACGTCCTTGACGGTCTATCAACAACACTGACCAGCCCTGACGCGCCAGATCGTCGGCAGCCGTTGCCCCGGAAGGCCCTCCCCCCACGACCACAACATCATATTGGCTTGTATTCATCACTGCGCCCTTTGCAAATCTGTTGAAAAGTAAGCTTTGGCCTGCTCAGCGACGACATCGTTGCGATTCACCAAAATGGCGCACCACGCTGACAACGCAAACATCAAGGCCTCAAACCCAAAAACCGACGCGTAGGCCAACCCACTGGAAGCCACCAACCAATGGGCCAGGTCACTGGCACCGGTGCCGAGAATGCCGCCCAATCCAAAAGCAATGGCTTGAGCTGCCCCCCACAAACCCATACGCGTGCCCTCATGGCCCTGCGATCCCTGTGTGGACAGGCGCATCATGGTGGCGATGGCCGCAATTGAGAACGCGCCATTGGCGACACCCAGCAAGCCAATATTGGCCTTCAATGGCCAGTGTTGACCCTGGAGTCCGGCGGTTGACAAACCCACCATGGCCACAGCGGAGAGCAGACACCCCCACACCATCCAGCGATGGACGCTGCCCAGACGACCCTTGACCGGGGCCCACCCCGCCAATGCCACCCACAACATACCGGCCAATACGGCACCATGCTGCAGCCCCGAAAGTTGCGTGGTCTGCCCAGGGCTCATGCCATAAACATCGCCGGCAAACGGCTCGAGAATCAGATCCTGGGCGCTATAGGCCAGCATGGACAGGAACACAAAAATGGTGAACGTTCTGGCTTGTGGCTCACGCCACACCTGCAAAAGCGTTTCCTTGAATTTGCTGCCTGAACGCTCTTTGGGGGATATGCCGGCATCCGAGTCCCGCAAGCTGCGCGTGTCTTGGCCTTCCAGCCCCCACAGACTCAACCCCGCCACACAAACGACCAGCGCGGCCAAACCAGCCGTGACGCGAATAAGTTGCTCCGGCGTATAGGGATCAATCAACTTGCCCACCGTGACCGCGGTCATGGCAAAACCCAAAATCATCATCATCCAGACCAGTGTGGCGGCAGGCGCGCGCCTGCTGTCAGGCACACGCTTGGCCATCAATACCAGCAATGACGTTCCGCATGCGCTGACACCCAGACCAATCAGAGAGAAAGCCACGATGCAGAGCACCAGACCCAAACCAAAAGAGCTTTGCATCAACACCGTGGCCACTGAAGCCAGAAGACCACCCACCGCCAGTACACCCACCCCACCAAGCATCCAGGGGGTACATCGCCGCCCCTGGTCTGCACCAAAACCCATGCGCGGGCGAACCATCTGAACCAGATAATGCAGGGCCACCAACATACCCGGTAGCAGCGCAGGCAGCGCCAGTTCAACCACCATGATGCGGTTCAGTGTGGATGTTGTGACCACCACCACCGCACCCATACAGGCCTGAACCAGGCCCAACCGAGCCACATCGAGCCAGCCAAAAACGCGAACCGGGTTCATAACGGAACCTGATGGAGGAAATGCAGCGCCCAAGCGCTGACCATCATGCCGGAGACGTAAAGCGGCACACCAAATGCGCTGAGCATCAAAGCCTTTTCTATGGGTTGACGGACAAATGACAGCATCAGTGGGAGCTGTGCCAAGACCAATGCAAACACACCTGCTGCGTGCCAGGGTTGGGACCACTGCAACAGCAAACCAATCACCACCATCTGCGGAACCAGCATGATGATGCATGCTGCTTTGGCCGCCCCTGATGGTCCGAGTTGGACGGGCAGAGAGCGCACGCCCATCTGTTTGTCGCCTTGGATAGCCTTGAAATCGTTGAGTGTCATGATGCCGTGTGCGCCGACGCTGTAAAGCAATGCCAGCAGCAAGGATCCACTGTGGGGCAAAGCGCCACCCAGCATCACCGCTCCTCCGGTCACCCAAGCCAAACCCTCATAACTCAAAGCGCAAGCGGTGTTGCCCCACCAACCATTGAGCTTCAAACGAAAAGGCGGAGCACTGTATGCCCAGGCCAGAGCCAAGCCCAACGTGCAGGCCCAAAACCCCCACGTGCCCAAACCCCAAGCCCAGATCAGCGACAAAACAGTCCAAATGATGGCAATGTAAAGCCCCCAACGTCCTGGCATACGACCCGACGGAATGGGACGCTTGGGCTCATTGATGGCATCGACGTGGCGATCAAACCAGTCGTTGACAGCCTGGCTACTGGCACAAACCAGTGGACCGGTGAGAATCAGGCCAAAAAAAATCAGCAACCAATTGGCGCTGAAGCTTTGGGCAGAAGCTACCACCCCGCAGGTGAAAGCCCACATCGGTGGAAACCACGTAATTGGTTTGAGCAGTTCCGCGACAGTGGAAAGCGAGGGTCGGACCATCTTTCGATTTTGACCCACACAGAAAATATGTCAACTAATACTTACACTTTAGTTGCCATTTATCAATCAAATCAATGGATGCTGCTGACTTCCATATCACTCACCATCTCGAACCGTCGCAATTTGACATACAGACTCTGGCGTGACAGGCCCAGCATCTCCGCAGCCGATGCTCGATTATTTCTGGTCAACTCCAGCGCTGACTGGATACACATCTTTTCGATCATGTCAACCGTTTCACCCACAATATCGCGCATGGGCATGCGTCCCACCAACTTTGATAACTCTGCTACCGAACTCACCATGCCGTTGACAATCGGGGCTTCCTTCACACGTATGCGCTCAACATCACGGATGTAAAACGCATAGTAAGCCTGATCCGTATTGAGGGTCAGCGCAGAGATTTCTACGGCGATACTTGAGCCCGCCATCACACGAAGTTCCGTGGCGAAGTCTTTCACAACCGTTTGTGAACGCAAATTCGTCAGCAGAACACCCCAGTCCACACCGCCGCGCACCAACCAGTTCTCCAGTGGTTGGCCATACAACTGCGACAAGGCGGTTGCTCCTAGCATGGTCATCAGTTCCTCATTGGCAGACTTGATCACGCCTGCCCTGTCTGTCAAAACGAACCCATCGGGTGAATGTTCGAGTGCCTCGCTGAACAGCAGTTGTTGATCTGCAGCCGACGTTGGCTTGGCCACCATGCCGTGCGGCAACAGCCGCATCAGGAAATGTGGCCCGCTCTCCTGTCGGAACACCGACGCAGAAACAGTACAGTCACCACTCGCCCCGACAAATCGCGCACGACACATTTCTATGCGGCCCGTGGCGTGTGCCATGCGTAAAAGCGACTGGATCTCATCCCGGTATGCTGGCTCAAAGCACTCAGTGATATCGCGACCCACCAGTTTCTTGTTACTGCCCTTGACGAAAACCTGCGCGCTGGAATTGGCATCCAGTACGCGGAAGCTGAGCCCATCCACCAACAAGACGGCTTCGTTGCCCGTTTCAAAGAGGATTCGGTATTTGGTCTCGATATGCCGCAAACGTAAATAGTCCCGCTCAATCGACTGCTGCGTTTCAATCAAACGCCTTTGAAGAATGGCAATGGCCTCCATGTCACGACCCAGTACCAGTATCCGGCCTGCTTCACCTAACTTCAAAACGGCATATTGCATCGGCAGGTCAGCACCTTTACCCATGTCATGATTGACATGCCGCCAGCGCAAACCCTCTTCAGCATCGCCCGAGGCGAGCATTTCCAGAACCTTGACTCGACTCTCGCTGGTCACCGTACTCAGCCAGGAACGCCCTACCCAAGCCTGGCAACCCAGCGCCACCAACTCTGTCTTACGAACCGAGATGCTTTCGACAACACCCTCTTTATCCAGAATGAGCGCAATGTCAAAAGCTCCACTGACCAGTCGTTCAAACGCATCTCCGGGCAAGTTACCAAGCTTCATTTGGATGTGTTGAGTAGGGTTGGTCGGGAAGTCGGTAGAAGGCAGGTCATTCAAGCCGCCAGCTTTGAGTTTCTGACATGATGATAGGCAAGTCTCTCAGAGTCCCGTGCATCCCCACCAATCAAATCCGCACCCAACGTGGCAATCAATCCATGATCAAGTTCGGCCATGGCACCCCCTACCATGAACAAGACATTGGGATTCAATGAAGTTCTTCGGGCTTCAAGAATCAGCGCCCGGAGCGCCTCGACCCCCCGATCCGAGCTGACGGAAAAGCCTGCCACTTCAAACCACTGCTGAGACAATTCTCGAAGCACTTCATCCGCAGGCTCGGCAGATGCATTGGAGACAGTCCAACCTTCACGTTTGAAAAATTCTGACAACATAACGGTACCAAAACTGTGCTGAGATCCCGGAGTCGTTAAGAAAATGGCTCGGTAACCGTTGAATTTCTGATCACAGCCCTGCAAAAATTGAGGGCTCAGCTCATAGACAATGCGCTGCAAGCTGTGAATAGCGAGTGTCACCTCAGCAAAACCAATCCGGTCAGACAACCACCAGCTTCCGAGCAGGTGAGCGGTTGGCACCAAGCGGTTCAGGTAGATTTCCTCCAGGTCAATCCCTGCGTCCAAGTACACCCGGACCTTGGACAAAGCAACATCTTGCTGGCGCAAACTGGCTTCGGCCAACGCTTCAATGTTGCAAAGGTCGGAGGAACTTAGGACTGAAATATCCCGAGTCGAAGACATACTTTCCCGTTGAAACAGATCCACGCCATCTTCAAAATGAACGAATTGAGGAGCGTGGATGGAATGCACTTTCACGTTAATAGCCTTGCCGACAGTTTCAAACTTGAGAGTTTTAACTGTTTTGTGATATTTATTCTACTGGTAAACCCGAGGAATGTAAAAAAAATAATACGTCAAGTTATGTTGACACTTTCGTTGCCACCGGCTACAGTGAAGACTTGGTATTTCCTCCAACTCGTTCACATGCCCAAACCAGTTTCAAGTCCCAACCTGCTGTACACCCCCGAGCAAAAGCGGCGACGGGATGAGTCTATCTGGACGCTGGTACAAGGCATTCTGGCGCCAGTCCAATTCCTGATTTTTCTTGTAAGTTTGGCTATGGTGGTGCACTGCTTGGTCACCGGCCGAGGTGAATCTGCTGCTTTGACATCCGTCGTAGTGAAGACTTTGACTCTTTACACCATCATGTTGACTGGATGTGTTTGGGAAAAGGTTGTCTTTGGACAGTATCTGTTCGCACCAGCCTTTTTTTGGGAAGACGTTTTCAGCATGCTGGTACTTGCGTTGCACACAACTTATTTGTATGTCTGGTGGACCGGTGTGCTGACACCGACGCAGCAGCTCTGGTTAGCCATCGCTGCCTACTTGACCTATTGCATCAATGCCGGGCAATTTTTGCTCAAACTACGTGCAGCGCGCTTGCAGGCTGAGGGCCTTCTTACTCAGGCACCTGATGAAAGTCAGAATTGCATGCAGGCGGAGGGTGCAGTGTGAGTGCCATCATTCCTATTCGCAAAGCGGATACCCTGGATTGCACCAACGCTTCTGTTCTCTCGGAAAAGGGGCAACGTGAGGTCTTTTGTGGACTGACTGGCATCATCTGGCTACACCGCAAGATACAGGATGCCTTCTTTTTAGTGGTGGGCTCCAGGACTTGCGCGCATCTGATTCAGTCAGCTGCTGGTGTCATGATATTTGCTGAGCCGCGGTTTGGTACCGCGATCATCGACGAACGTGATCTGGCTGGTATCGCTGATGCCAATGACGAGCTGGATCGCGTGGTGTCCGAACTGCTGACGCGTCGTCAGGACATCAAATTGCTGTTCCTGGTGGGCTCATGTCCGTCGGAAGTCATCAAGCTTGATTTATCTCGCGCTGCGGAAAGGCTCAGCCGCCAATATATGCCGCACACCCATGTTCTAAGCTACTCGGGTAGTGGCATCGAAACCACCTTTACGCAAGGCGAAGACGCCTGCCTTGCTGCGCTGGTCCCCACACTACCGCCCAGAACTGCATCGGGCAAACACCTGTTGATTGTGGGTACGCTTGCGGATGTCGTGGAAGATCAGATAGGCTCGTTACTTCGCAGGATGGGCATTGAGCAGATTGATTTCTTTCCCCCTCGCAGAAGTACTGCTTTGCCCGCTATTGGCCCTGGCACCATGTGCTTGCTGGCCCAGCCCTTTCTCGCTGACACTGCCAAGCAACTTGAATCCAGAGGAGTTAACCGCCTCAGTGCGCCGTTTCCGCTGGGTGCAGAAGGTACAACACAGTGGTTACAAGCCGCCGCCAGGGCGTTTGACATCGACCAGAGCCAGTTTGACAGTGTCACTCAAGCACCGCGCCAACGAGCTCAACAATCAATTGCTCACCATAAGGCCCAGTTGAGTGGAAAGAGCATCACCTTTCTGCCCGACTCCCAGCTTGAGATTCCTCTGGCACGGTTCCTTTTCCAAGAACTCAATATGGTTTTGATGGAGGTTGGCACGCCATACCTGCATCGGCAAATCATGGCACCTGAACTTTTACAACTCCCCAGCAGCACCCGGCTAAGCGAGGGCCAATCACTGGAATTGCAATTGGACCGTTGCGATGCCGACCAACCTGACTTGATTGTCTGTGGACTTGGTTTAGCGAACCCGCTTGAGGCAAAGGGTTTCACTACCAAGTGGTCCATCGAGTTGGTGTTCACACCTATTCAGGGGTATGAGCAAGCGGGCGACCTTGCGGGGCTGTTCAGTCGGCCTTTAGCGCGCAAACTGAAAATCGTTGCCTGAACATCACTCAAATGCAGCTCACACTTTGGACTTATGAAGGCCCTCCGCATGTAGGAGCCATGCGTGTCGCAACGGCCATGACTGACGTGCACTATGTATTACATGCGCCGCAGGGTGATACATATGCAGACCTTCTATTCACCATGATAGAACGGTTACCTAGACGCCCGCCCGTTACATACACCACTTTTCAGGCGAGGGATCTGGGTAGTGACACAGCACAACTTTTCAAAGACGCCGTTTCCAGCGCGTATGATCGTTTCAAGCCCAATGCAGTCTTGGTCGGTTCTTCTTGTACAGCGGAATTGATTCAAGATGACCCGGGCGGACTGGCACAAGCCTTGAATTTGCCCGTACCGGTGATACCGCTTGAGTTGCCAGCCTATCAGCGCAAAGAAAACTGGGGCGCATCTGAAACTTTTTATCAGCTTGTCCGCAGCCTGGTCAAGGCACCCGGCAAGAGTACATCTGTCTCTCCGCACAAACCACGTTGCAACATTCTGGGACCTACAGCGCTGGGATTTCGGCATCGTGACGATGTTCGCGAAATCACGCAACTTTTGCAGGCCATAGGAATTGACGTTGCGGTAATCGCTCCTTTGAATGCCTCTGTTCAAGCCATTCAAAATATGGCGCAAGCTGACTTCAACGTTGTGCTTTATCCTGAAATTGCCAGCTTGACTGCGCAATGGCTCGAGCGACAATTCAATCAGCCATTTACCCGCATCATGCCAATCGGGGTCGGTGCAACCCGTGATTTCATCAAGGAGGTGGCGGCACTGGCAGGAGTGGAGATCCCGCAAGGTCTCGAAAAAGACGTGCGTTCGGTTTGGTTCTCCAGGTCTGTTGACTCCACTTACCTCACGGGCAAGCGTGTCTTTCTATTCGGTGATGCTTCTCACGTGGTTGCAGCGGCCCGGTTTGCGACGGAGGAAATGGGGTTTGAAGTCGCTGGCATGGGAACCTACAGCCGTGAATTTGCCAGAGAAGTGCGTGACGCAGCCAATAAATACCACGTAGAGCCGCTGATCACCGATGACTACCTGATGGTCGAGGAACAGATCAAAGGCCTTCACCCCGAGCTGATCCTGGGCACGCAAATGGAACGGCACATCGCCAAACGGCTGGGTATCCCCTGTGCCGTCATATCTGCGCCGGTCCATATCCAAGACTACCCTGCCCGCTATGCACCCCAAATGGGATTTGAGGGTGCCAATGTTTTGTTCGACACCTGGGTCTATCCCTTGATGATGGGACTGGAAGAACATTTGCTTGGCATGTTTCGTGAAGACTTTGAGTTTCACGATGGTGCGGCACCCTCTCATCTGGGATCAAGTCGCAGTCAGGTCGCACAAGCGACGGTTGTGCCCGATAAAGAAAGTGTCCAGATCGCATTGCCCCAAACAAGTGCAGCTCTAACTGAACCAGCAATGTGGGGCACTGATGCCGAAAAAGAACTTGGGAAAATCCCGTTCTTCGTACGCGGCAAGGCCAAACGCAATACTGAACGATACGCTATGGAACATGGTGTGACTACCATTACTGTGGAGACGCTATATGAAGCAAAAGCACACTTCAGCCGTTGAGCAATCACTGTCGCCGACACCCATGAAGGTGGTGTTGTTGACAATGGATAACCATCTGGCCAGCGCAGCAGATCGGTCATCAGCGACATTGCGGAAAAGTATTCCTGGATTGAGCTTTCGTATCCATAGTGCTGCATCATGGAGAGACAACGCTGACGCGTTGGCCAGCAGCATCGATGATGTCGGTAGTGCAGATCTGGTCATTGTTTCCATGCTGTTCATGGAAGACCATTTTTTGCCCGTGCTAGATGCCCTCAAAGCCAGGCGTGACCACTGCGATGCCATGGTTTGCATCATGTCAGCGCCATCGGTGATGCAACTCACCCGCATGGGCAAATTCACAATGGGCGGCCAGTCAGGTGGCTTGGTTGGTCTGCTCAAAAAACTGCGCCCAACACCGAAAGAGGGTTCGAAAAAAGACGAGTCAGACGGCAATGCGGGTGCCAAACAGATGGCCATGCTCAAACGGCTGCCCAAATTGCTTCGCTTCATTCCTGGTACCGCGCAAGACCTGCGGATATATTTCCTAACCATGCGATATTGGCTTGCAGGCTCTGAACAGAATGTGAACAACATGGTTCAAATGCTGATCAAGCGCTACGCCCACGGTCCACGCGAGGTTCTGCGGGAGCTTGCGAACCCGCTAGACCCTGTCGAATATCCGGAAACCGGTGTCTACCACCCGCGAATGAAGTCTCAACTCTCTGATCAGTTGAGCGACTTGCCTGCCGGATCAAAGCAGCAGCCCACGGTGGGTTTGTTACTGTTGCGCTCCTATCTTCTGGCCGGAAATGCTGCACATTACGACGCAGTGATCAATTCGCTTGAATCCAGAGGCCTGCGTGTGATAGCCGCCTATGCAAGCGGCCTGGATGCTCGCCCCGCCATTGAGCAATTCTTCAAATCAAGTGGCAAGGTCAATATCGATGCGCTGGTGTCGCTCACCGGATTTTCGTTGGTTGGGGGGCCGGCTTACAACGATGCCAAGGCTGCAGAATCTGTGCTTGCCAGCCTAGATGTACCTTACCTCGCGGCACATCCCCTTGAGTTCCAGTCTCTCGACAAGTGGGGCGGCTCCAACCGGGGGCTTTTGCCGGTGGAAAACACCATCATGGTCGCAATCCCCGAACTGGACGGCTCGACAGTACCGATGATTTATGGGGGTCGCCCGGGCGCGGATGGCACCGTGTGTGCGGGTTGCGCCCGGCAGTGCAAATTCACCGCTGAAAACAAAACAGAAGACATGTACGCCTGCATTGAGCGTGTCGAGATGCTCGCTGATCGCGTGTCAAAACTTGTCGCATTGCGACGCACCAAGCGTGAAAGCCGCAAGCTGGCCATCATATTGTTCAACTTTCCACCCAACGGGGGAGCGGTAGGCACCGCGGCCTTCCTGTCAGTATTTGAGTCGTTGTTCAACACCCTGACTTCACTCGCCAAACAGGGCTACCGGGTGAACCTGCCCGCCAGTGTAGATGCCTTGCGCGATGCCGTTCTCAAAGGCAATGCTAGCCAATATGGAACCGAAGCCAATGTGCACGCCTTTATCCCCACTGAACAACATGTCAAACAAGAAAAATGGCTCAATGAAATAGAAGCTCAATGGGGTCCTGCACCAGGCAAGCACTTGACCAATGGGCAGAACATATTTGTACTCGGCGCACAGTTTGGCGAAGTGTTGGTCGCTTTGCAACCTGGTTTTGGATATGAAGGCGATCCCATGCGCTTGCTATTTGAATCAGGTCTGGCTCCGACACATGCCTTCAGTGCGTTCTATCGCTATCTAAAGCAGGACTTCAACGCTGATTGTGTTTTGCATTTTGGTACTCACGGTGCGCTTGAGTTCATGCCTGGCAAACAGTCTGGCATGTCAGGCAATTGCTGGCCCGAAAGAATGATTGGTGCGCTGCCAAACGTCTACTTGTACGCGGCCAATAACCCATCGGAGGGAGTATTGGCTAAGCGCCGCGCAGCGGCGACCTTGATCAGTTACCTGACACCTACACTGGCTCAGGCTGGTCTTTACAAGGGTTTGATTGAGCTTAAGCAGTCTCTGGAGCGCTGGCGCGCCCTTGAGCCAGGCAACGACAAAGAACGGCCAGAATTGGCCTTGATGCTGCATGAACAGGCGGTTGCACTGGACCTCGGCGTTCCTGCCATGACACCAGAACTGGTTGATTCACATTCGAGCGGCGGATGTGTCGCCTGGATTGATGCCTTGCAGGCTCAAATTCTTGAATTGGAATATGCACTCATTCCGGAAGGCTTGCATATCATCGGAAAAATGCCTACGCGTGAACAGCGCTTGACAACCCTGAACGCCTTGGCACAAGCCATGGGCATCGAAAACTCCGCCCTGCTTGAAAGTCTGGTGGATGGTGCTTCAGAAAAAGCGTTGATACCGCTGTCCAAGGATCTAGATACTGTCCAGCTTGAATCTCTCAAACAATTGGTCACCACCAACTACCTTCTGGGACAAGACAGTGAAATTGAAGGTCTGCTCAAGGCACTGGATGGTCGCTACATTGCACCCGCGCCGGGTGGAGACCTCTTGCGCAACCAAAACGTCTTGCCCACAGGTCGCAACATCCACGGCATTGACCCCTTTCACATCCCGTCCGCCTTCGCCGTCAAAGACGCTCAAAGGCAAAGCGACAAGCTCATCGCACGCTATATGAAAGATGACGGCGCGCTACCAGAAACAGTCGCTATGGTGTTGTGGGGTACGGACAACCTCAAATCAGAAGGGGGGCCCCTGGCACAAGCCCTGGCGCTCATGGGGGCGCTACCTCGATTTGACACATATGGTCGTCTGGCTGGCGCAACCCTGATGCCACTGGAAGAGCTGGGGCGTCCACGTATTGATGTCGTCATTACCTTGTCAGGCATTTTCCGTGACCTGTTACCCATGCAGATCAGGCTTCTTGCCGAGGCGACCTTTCTAGCTGCTTCAGCCGATGAACCAGAATCACAGAACTACGTGCGCAAACATGCTCTGGCATTTGTTGCGGAGCACGGAGGTGATATTGAAGCGGCATCTTTGCGTGTTTTTGGCAATGCCGAGGGCGCATACGGCTCGAACGTCAACTTGCTAGTGGACAGCAGTGTCTGGCAAGATGAAGACGAGTTGGGCAACTGTTTTACACAACGAAAAGGGTTTGCCTATGGCCGCGAAGGCCGTCCGGTTCGCAACAACGCAGTCTTGCAAAGTGCTTTGGCCAGCGTTTCTCTCACCTACCAGAATCTCGATTCGGTCGAATTGGGCGTGACGAGCATTGACACTTACTTTGATACATTGGGTGGCGTGAGCCGTGCTGTGCTTCAAGCCAAGCACAAAGTGGACGGTAACAAGGCCAGTGCACCCCCGGTGTATATCGGTGATCAAACACAGGGTGACGGTGTGGTTCGTTCGTTGACAGAGCAGGTATCCCTGGAAACCCGTACACGCATGTTGAACCCGAAGTGGCATGAAAGCATGCTGCAGCACGGATATGAAGGTGTGCGTCAGATTGAGGCCCATCTCACCAACACCATGGGTTGGTCCGCGACCACCGGTCAGGTACAGCCTTGGGTGTACCAGCAGTTGGCGCAAACTTTTATTCTCGATCCTGAAATGAGAGAGCGCCTGGCTCAGCTCAATCCGGTAGCGTCCACCAAGTTCGCTAACCGGTTGCTTGAGGCATCACGGCGCCAGTACTGGCAACCCAGCGCCGAGACCATGGACGCGTTACGTCTTGCTGGTGAAGAACTGGAAGACAGGCTTGAAGGTGTTTACGAAGGAGTTCCTGCATGATTGAAACCGCCTCAGTACCCGTGTCTGACATACGACGCGGTGGTCGTCCACCTGACGGCGAAGGAAGCTTACAGGTGCAACTCGACCCCACTATCAAGATTGGGACAGCAAAGGTGTTTGCTGTTTACGGCAAAGGGGGTATTGGCAAGAGCACCACTTCGTCGAATCTGTCAGTGGCGTTCAGCAAGATGGGCAAGCGCGTACTGCAAATCGGGTGCGATCCCAAGCACGACTCCACCTTTACGTTAACCAAGAAATTGATGCCCACGGTCATCGACGCATTGGAGTCCGTGAACTTTCATGCCGAAGAACTCCGGGTTGAAGATTTTGTGTACCGTGGTTACAACGGTGTCATGTGTGTTGAGGCCGGCGGCCCTCCCGCTGGAACAGGTTGTGGCGGCTATGTGGTTGGACAGACTGTTAAATTGCTCAAAGAACATCATCTGCTGGAAGACACTGATGTTGTGATTTTTGACGTTCTTGGCGACGTGGTCTGCGGTGGCTTCGCAGCACCTCTTCAACATGCCGATCGAGCCCTGATCGTCACTGCCAACGATTTCGACTCGATCTTTGCGATGAACCGCATTGTGCAGGCCATCGGTGCCAAAGCGAAAAATTACAATGTCCGCCTGGGTGGTGTGATTGCCAATCGTAGCGATGCCACAGACCAGATTGACAAATTCAATGCTGTTGTTGGGCTGAAAACAATGGCACACTTTCCGAATCTGGATGAAATCCGACGAAGCCGCCTGAACAAGTCCACACTGTTTGAATTGGAATCCACTCCAGCAGTGAAAGCGGTTCAGGACGAGTACATGCGCTTGGCCGCCACGTTGTGGTTGGGAACAGATCCTTTGCCAGCGGTTCCGATGAAAGATCGGGATATTTTTGATTTGTTGGGTTTTGACTAAGGGCTGACCCATGAACGAAAGTACATATCAGGAGCGCCGCGGCCAGATCGAAACTTATTTCGATCGGACTGCTGTTGCTGCTTGGGAAAAATTGACCTCCGATGCACCTTTGGGGCGCGTGAGGGCGACGGTTCGCGCCGGTCGGGACAACATGAGAACTACCTTGCTGTCCTGGCTTCCCGCAGACCTTCATGGTAAACGCATCCTGGATGCTGGTTGCGGAACAGGTGCGCTGGCCATAGAAGCCGCTCGCCGTGGTGCAGAAGTTGTAGCAATCGATCTGTCTCCCACACTCGTAGATTTGGCACGCACGCGTTTGCCAGCTGATGTCGCCGAACTGATTGACTTTCGCAGTGGTGACATGCTCGACCCCGCTTTGGGGCACTTTGACCACGCGGTAGCGATGGACTCCATCATTCACTACCAAACGGAAGATGCCGTCAGCGCCTTGTCGAGGCTTGCTGAACGCACCTCGTCATCCATTCTTTTTACTTTCGCACCGCGCACACCGCTTTTGTCGTTCATGATCACTATTGGACGCGTCTTTCCTCGCGGAGACCGTGCGCCTTGGCTTGAGCCCATGGCCGAAGAAAAGATTGCGTCGCTCATGTCCTCCAATGAATCTCTCAAGGACTGGGCCACTGGCCGTACCCAAAGAATTTCCAGCGGCTTCTACCAATCGCAAGCGATGGAGTGGAATCGATCATGAGAGCTGCAACGTTCAAAAGGATCGCCAAGAGCATCCCTGCACAGTGGCTTCCCTTCGGGGACGTAGCCAGTGCGGGCTTGCCCCTGTCCCGCCTTTTGCGTTTGTCCTTGTTCAAGGTCTCCATGGGCATGACCACCGCACTGCTGATCGGCACTCTCAATCGCGTCATGATCGTTGAACTAGGTGTCGCTGCATCTCTGGTTTCGCTGATGTTGGCGCTACCTCTCTTGGTTGCACCGTTTCGCGCGATAACAGGCTACCAATCTGATACGCATCAATCAGCATTTGGCTGGAAGCGGGTGCCCTATATGTGGGGGGGGACGCTCGTACAGTTTCTCGGCTTGGCCTTCATGCCTTTTGCTTTGTTGGCGCTGACAGGCCAAGGCGAGATTCCTCTACCAGCCTGGCTAGCAGACGGTGTGGCGGCCATGGCTTTTTTGATGGTTGGCGCGGGATTGCAGACATCTCAAACCGCAGGTTTGGCACTTGCCACTGATCAGGCCAGCGAAGGCACGCGCCCAAGGGTTGTGGCTCTGATGTACATCATGCTTCTCGCTGGCGCAGTCGGCGGCAGTCTGATCTTCAGCGTGTTGCTGACCGATTTCAGCGCTCAACGCCTGGTACAAGTGGTGCAAGGGACGGCCATGGTGGTTTTGTTCTTGAATACTATTGCCCTCTGGAAACAGGAACCCAGGAACCCTCAGCGCGCCTCAGCCCGCAAAAACACACCCAAACCTGCTTTCAAAACAGTCTGGGCAAATTTCATTAATCCACCAAATGCACGAAGGTTTTTGTGGACGACCGGCTTAGGAACCATGGCCTTCAACATGCAAGATATCGTGCTGGAGCCCTATGGAGGTGAAATTTTGCACTTGAGCGTGGGAGCAACCAGCGCCCTCACGGCGATGCTCGCGGGCGGTGGTCTGGTTGGTTTCCTGATAGCTGGCCGTCAACTGGCGCGTGGCATGGATCCCCTCCTACTGGCTGCTGCTGGCATCATTGTGGGTATCCCGGCGTTCTCTGCCGTTATTTTCTCAGCACCTCTGGAGGCTGGTTGGATGTTCCGCATGGGGGCATTGGGAATCGGATTGGGTGGTGGCTTGTTTGCGGTTGGCACACTGTTCGCTGCCATGCGCATGGACGGCGGCGGATATATTGGCCTGGCTTTAGGTGCTTGGGGTGCGGTGCAATCAACTGCAGCCGGACTGGCCATGTTCATGGGCGGTGCCTTGCGCGATGTGGTCACTCAGGTGACCGCTAATGGTGCATTCGGCGCTGCATTTGCTGTCCCTTCATTGGGCTACAGCGTTGTTTACCATATTGAAATGTTTTTATTGTTTGTCACACTGGTTGCCATCGGCCCCTTGGTCAGGCATGGCACACGTGCGACAGATCACGGTCCGGTCGTCCCTGTCACCCAGTAAGTTTTTTTGAAGGAGTTAACCATGGAATTTGGTGGTTTCACACAATCTTTCGACGTAGCACAGCTTGTGCTTTACGTTTTTTGGGCATTTTTTGCCGGCCTGATCTACTACCTTCAAAGGGAAGCACATCGAGAGGGTTACCCCATGGTCACAGATCGTGCCAACGGTCCTGTGATCACGGGCTGGCCTTTGGTTCGACCCAAGACCTACAAAATGCGCCACGGCCCGGATATGGTCGCACCTAACCCGAACCGTGTGGACGGTGACTATTCCTTCGAGCCTGGGAACGCCTGGAGTGGCGGCAATATTGTGCCCAAGGGCGACCCGTTGCTCGCTGGTGTTGGTTCCGGTGGTTGGGCCATGCGCGCCGATGAACCCGATCTCACCTATGACGGTGATCCGAAGATCGTTCCGTTGCGGGTTGCCAAAGAGTACAACGTGGCCAAGCAGAACGTTGATCCGCGCGGAATGCAAGTGCTTTGCGCGGACAAGGAAAGCGCTGGGCAGGTCATTGACATGTGGATTGATCAGTCTGAATCCATCTTCCGTTACATCGAAGTGGCACTCAAGGGTTCTGATATCCGCGTTCTGATTCCAATGAACTTTGCACGCATCAACAAGCAAGGCGTGCATGTGAACGCCTTGATGTCCTACCAATTTGGCAATGTGCCCAAGACACGCCTCCCTGAGCAAATCACTCTGCTGGAAGAAGAAAAGATCATGGGTTACTTTGGTGCTGGTTTGCTGTACGCACACCCTAGCCGATTGGATCCATTGCTGTGATCGAAGCCACCCACGAGCACGAGTTCGAGGCAGCACTTGGGCTGCCCGAACCCTTGCCTCCGGGCGAGAAACTGCTCTGGCAAGGAGCGCCACAGTGGCAACGTTTGGCTCTTCATGCGTTTCATGTCGGAAAGATCGCGATCTACTTTCTGGTCATGCTGGCCATTCAGTTAGCTTATCTGATCGAGAGCCACGCCAGCAGTAGCGCGATCTTGATGTCCATCGTCAAAAGTTTCCTGACTGGCTCGGTGGCCTTGGCAATACTGGGCGCAGTGGCTTGGTTTTCAAGTAAGACGACCGTTTACACCATCACCGACAAACGCGTCGTCATGCGTGTTGGCATCGTTCTGACGTTAACCTTCAATTTACCTCACAAACGTATCGCCTCTGCTTCCATGAAGAATTTTCACGGGACTGTTGGTGATATTGCTTTGTGCCTTTATCCCAGTGACCGAATTGCTTGGGTACACCTTTGGCCACATGCCCGCGCTTGGCGGCTTGCCCAGCCTGAACCTGCACTGCGTTGTATCAAGGATGCAGAAGCGGTGGGCAGGGTACTTCTAAGTGCCTGGAGCCTTGAACATGCTAGTGAACGGGTTGTGACAGAGTGCACCCACTCGTCTGAACTGTCGAATCAGCCAAAACAAGGCTTGCCCGCATGAACGAATCTGCACCTCCGGGAAGCATGAAGCCACCTATTCGAAAACCGATCGGCTATCTGCTGGTTTTTCTGGGAGTCATCGTTCTTTTGGTCGGCTTTGCACGATTTCAAGGCTTGGTATGGACTGTCAAAGATGCCCCGGTGCTGTGGCAACGTGACTTGATATTTACAGACGCGCCGGACGGACAAATACGGGTAACTGATTATTTAAATAGCAAAGAAGTGGCGCTGTTCAAAGGCGAACAGGGTTTTTTGCGTGGAACTCTTAGAGCTCTGGCACGTGAGCGCAAACGCCGCAACATCGGTCCAGAGGCACCCTTTCGGGTCATTGAACACACGGATGGAAGGCTGACTCTGCTAGATCCAAGTACTTCCCAGAGAATAGACCTTGAGTCTTTCGGCCCCACCAATTCAGCTATATTCCGAAGCTTGAAGAATCCGTAGCCAACCAGGATGCTCCCTATGAACACACTTGTGCAAAGTATCGAGACAGCAAAAGACGCGAATGAAAAAGCGGTGCAAAGCAGCATGCTTAGCCCGCGTTTCTACACCACGGATTTTGCGGCGATCGATCGCATCAATATTGAACCGCTCCGCAAAGAGTGGGACATCATGATGCGCGAGTATGAGGGTGACAACAATCACGATCACTTCCAGCGTGATGAGACCTTCGCTGAGGAGGTCGCGCAAGCAATGCCACGCCTGTCCCCGGAGATGCGCCAGGAGTTCATGGATTTTCTGGTGAGTTCATTGACGTCGGAATACTCTGGTTGCATCTTGTATAACGAGATTCGCAAGAATATCTCCAACCCCGATCTAAAGCAGTTGATGGCCTACATGGCTCGCGATGAGTCACGTCATGCTGGGTTTATCAATCAGTCATTGCGGGATTTCAATCTCGGCATTGATTTAGGCAATCTGAAGCGCGAGAAGGCTTACACCTTCTTCAAACCCAAATACATTCTTTACGCGACCTATCTCTCTGAAAAAATTGGATATGCGCGTTACATCACCATCTTTCGTCAGTTGGAGCGCCGTCCAGACAAACGATTTCACCCCATCTTTCGCTGGTTTGAACGTTGGTGCAATGACGAGTTTCGCCACGGCGAATCTTTTGCACTGATCATCCGTGCCAATCCCCACCTGTTACGGGGCGGCAACCTCTTGTGGGTTCGCTTTTTCCTATTGGCGGTTTATGCGACGATGTACGTGCGTGATCACACCCGACCCATGTTGCACGAGGCCATGGGTCTGGACTCTGCCACCTATGATTACGAGGTGTTTCGCATTACCACGGAAATCACACAACAAGTGTTTCCAATCGCACTTGACACGGACCGCCCGAAGTTCCGTGCCGGACTTGAAAAGCTTTTTGCTATTTCAAAGAACAACGACCTTGCCAAGAAACAGGGTGGCATCATCGGCAAGTTGAAGCAGGCTTGGTTTGTATCTCAGGCCTTCGTTGTGTTCAGCAAACTCTACATGTTACCCGTGAAGCGCCAAACGCTCACCACAAACGTACGAATGGAACCCGCATGGTGAGTGACACCCTGCTGGCTGCCGGCTACGCTGCAGTGTGCTGGTGGTTTGGTACCGGCATCATTCTTTGGCTTGACCGACTTGACCCCCGTAGTTTTCGATGGAGCCTCAGCGGCTGGAGCGTCTTGTTGGTGCTGAGCTTTTGGGGCGTGTCGGAAAGCATGAAGGGTGTAAGTGTTGAAAACGCCTATTTGGGGTTTGGTAGCGTCATCGTGATGTGGGGATGGCATGAGCTGGCTTTTCTGACCGGATGGTTGACTGGCTCCCGAAAGAGACCGTTGCAGCCTGGTATTGAAGGCTTGGCACGCTTCAAACAGTCTTTGGACGTCATCATTTATCACGAAATCGGCTTGATCGCCAATTTGGCGGCCCTGTGGTTGATGCAAAGAGATCAACCCAACCATGTCGCGCTTTGCACTTTCGCGTTGTTATGGTGCATGCGGGTTAGCGGGAAACTCAACCTGTATTTTGGGGTTCCACAAAACGGTGCGCAGTACCTGCCCAAGCATCTGAGTTATCTTGCCAGCTACTTCCCTGTTCGCGGCATCACCTCTTGGTTCGTCGTTTCCTTTAGCGCTGCTGTTGTTCTCTGGGTTTGGATCGTGAGTCAGGCCCAACTGGGTGTGGTTGAAGTCACAACTGGCTGGGTATTGCTGGCCAGCCTCCTTGGCTTGGGTATCCTGGAGCACGCCATGATGGTTTTGCCTTGGCCGCTTGAGCGTTTATGGGGATGGGCGTTGAACACCAAGCGTGAAGTCGTGCTCGATGACGCTAGTTTGGACAGACCCTGAACGCATTTCAAATCTGTAAGCACCAGGCGTTCTGATACCCGCTATTGCCTTTAAATAATAATATCCCGATGGCAACAACTTCACTTGATTACGATTCGCGTGACCTCCAGGCCTGCATCGCCATGATGAAAGGCGGATCTAAAACATTTTTTGCCGCCAGCCGTTTGTTGCCCATACGTGTGCGCGCCGCGTCCGTTGCTCTGTACGCGTTTTGTCGCGTTGCGGACGACATGGTGGATCAAGGCGGTGATGTCCATACAAACCTGGCAGCACTGAGGCATCGGCTTGACCTGATCTATACCGGAACACCCGCCAACTATGTCGAGGATCAAGCCTTGTCTTTGGTGGTACAGCAGTATCGATTGCCGAGGTTGTATCTAGATGCCTTGCTTGAAGGGTTTGAGTGGGACGCCTTGGGTCGCCGCTATGAAACCCTGGAAGAATTGCAGGCCTATGCAGCCCGGGTGGCCGGCACTGTAGGTGCCATGATGTGCTGGATCATGGGAACAAAATCTGGTCTCACCCTAGCCCGCGCCTGCGAACTTGGTCTCGCCATGCAACTCACCAATATTGCGCGAGATGTCGGTGAAGACGCACGTAACGGACGAATTTATTTGCCATTGGAATGGCTGTCAGCTGAGAGCATTGACGTTACAGAGTGGCTCAATGACCCCAAGCCCACGCCCGAAATCAAGGCGCTGATTTCGCGACTATTAAATGAAGCCGATATTCTGTACCGTAGAGCGCAATCAGGAATCGCGGAACTTCCGCCAGACTGCCGGGCAGCTATTTTCGCTGCAAGTTCCATTTACGGCGAGATTGGTACTCAATTGCGACGAGAAGGTCTTGATTCAATTAGCCGCCGCACAGTTGTCAGTACTACCAGAAAACTCGTCCTGCTAGCGTCTGCTTGGACGCAAGTTCGTTGGGTTTACACCAACTCGCAACAGCCTGAACCACTGAAGCCCATTCAGTTTCTTGTTGAAGATTGCGAATCAAAGTCCAATGAGCGCAATAACCAGAAATATTTTCCCAACAGGGATATGTCGCAGAAAATTGAGTGGATGATGGGATTGTTCGAACGGCTTGAGAACGAAAGAATCGGCCGCAAGCCGATCGAACTACCGGATTAAATTACTTCTTGTCGTCGGGCTTGTTCATCCAGTTCGCAACCATGAACAACATAAAAACGACATACATAATAATTAACACTGAACTGGTTTTCATAATTTCTCCTTAACGTTGAGGTTCACTTTTCTATCGACACGGGAATTAAACAATCAGTTTCTGGCATTAGATTTCGATTTAATCAGGGGGAGCATGGCCACAATGGTGACGCATAGCAAAACCAGTTCCAAACTATAAACGGTATGGTACCCCGATGTGGAATCAAACCACCTAGCCACGGAATCTCTTAGAACACCACCAAAAGCCATGGCCACGCCAGCAGCAGTAGCCTGTACGGCGCCCCAAGTACCCAGAGCCATGCCGGCCTGATCTTTCGGTGCCAAGTTCATCGTTGAAGTCAATGTGCCATGACTGAACAAGCCTGCCCCCAGGCCAATCAAAAAAGTGCCCATGGCAAACAGCCACGGGACCTGCAAGTACCCGGACGCAATCACGGCACAGAAAGCGGGAATCCCAACCCATGCACCACCGCTGGCCATACGGAAAGGATCCGCACCGCGGCTTAAAACACGTGATGCCCAGCCGAAACCGACCAGGCCGCCGAAAGCCAATGTCGCTGTCAGCGTGGTGGTTGCAGACACACTCAAGCCAAGAATTTCTCCACCGTAGGGCTCCAGCAGAACGTCTTCCATAGAAAAAGCCATCGTTCCAACACCCAGCACGATCAAGCGGCGAATCGCCTGGCCACCTTCACTGAAACTGATCCAAGCACCCCGAAAGCTGGTATCCGCTACCGGTGCAGTCTGGCGAACCGTATGCCTTGACTCCTGCTTCCATAGCGCCACCACGTTCAAAATCATGGTGATCAAAGCAGCGCCCTGAATGACTTGAACCAAACGCCCCGGGCTGAAATCCTCCAGCAACTTGCCATAGATAAACGCGCTACCGATCATGCCGACCAGCAGCATCACATACATCAGGCCAACGACCTTGGGTTGTGACTCAACGGGGGCCAAATCGGTCGCCAGGGCCAGGCCGACAGTTTGAGTGGTGTGCATACCAGCACCCACCAGCAGGAAAGCGCCACCTGCCCCGATGTATCCTATCCAGACCGGCGCATGGGCAGCTTCACCAAGTCCAGCGAGAACCAATAGTGCAAAAGGCATGATGGCAAAGCCACCAAACTGAAGCAAGGTCCCCATCCAGATGTAGGGAACCCGTCGCCAACCCAGTTCTGACCGATGTTTGTCAGAACGAAACCCGATCAACGCACGCAGAGGCGCAAAAAACAACGGCAACCCGACCATGATGGACACAAGAGCAGACGGCACCTTGAGCTCCACGATCATGACCCGATTTAACGTACCGATCAGCATGACCAAAGCCATGCCGACTGAAACCTGAAACAAGGATAAGCGCAACAACCTCGAAAGCGGGAGGTCTTCTGTCGCGGCATCGGCAAAAGGCAAGTAACGCGTACCAGCAGCAGCCCAAGCGAAGACCAGTTTCTGACTAAATCTGTTCATTCAAAAAAAAGGGACCGGGATCATTTGACCCCGGTCTCTAAGTTCCATACCAGCTTTATTTTTTCGCTGTCAAAGCACCAGGCAAAGCCGGCACTGCATCAGCAGAGGCTGTCACAGCAGCAGCCTTTTGGCCACCGTTGAAATAGCCCTTCAGCCAATTCGTGTTCAAGACCAGAGCCAGGTGCACCGAGAAAGCGGCGATAGCCACAGCACCAAGGTAAACTGGAATGCCGGTTGATGGTTTGACATACAACCAAATTTTTCCGTAGATCATGGTGTTATCTCCTTACTTGAGCCAAGGTGAGTAAATATAGGAAAGCAAATGGGCGAATGCGGCAATCATGCCGAAAATTTGCGTTCCCTGAATGAGATGCCGATGAATCTCTTGAGCTTCGGCTTCAGTCAGTCCCGTTGGGTAAACTTTGTCTGTATCAGACATGGTTATTCTCCTTGCAACGTGCAAAACCCGCACGAGGGTTATTTAAGGCCGGAATGGCCAAAAATTTCGTAGATTCGCCACCACCCATAAGAGGTGATAACAAACAAAATTTATTAGCTGTCAGCGGTATTTTAATACTGGCAAACATCAAAATCTCCTCGGCATGCGCCACGGTAACATGGCTCGTACCAGCGGTGAAACCAAGCGCGGAATCGACAAAGATTCGTGAAAACTTGACACAGTTTCGCCAAGTAACTCACTTTTCAGTATGGCCCGTTGATAAAACGGTGTGTCTTCAAGCTGCTCACTAATTTCTACCGGGGTGCTACTGCGAATACCCCTGGAAACCCTCCAGCCAGTCAGCGGCAGTACTTGGCGCGCTGGTGCCTCAAAATGCTCAACGTTGCCTTGGCTGTCAAACAAAAGTGCAAGCATGGCACGCTCTTGGTTCTTGTAGCGCATATCGTAAAGCACGGCGGTACTTCCATTGCGCATCAAGCTACGCGACCAGTCCCAATCCTGAAAGGCATTTTCAATGGGCTCATCGCCTTCATTGGAGTCCAGGTAGGCCGTGCCTTTCCATTGCTGGGCGGGCTCTTCCAAGTTAACCTCAATCCGCGCTGCTGGGGCCAGCGGCCCCCAACGATGCTTGTGCTGTGGGTCAATGGGCGTACTGAAGTTGAACAAATGAAGCGGCTCAATCCGAATGTTGCCGACAATCTTGTGCGGAATGGGCGAACCAACCTCTTTGACACGAATATTGAGACTGGAGCCATTCCAACTCAATTCACTCGGTCCAATGACAAAACGGCTTGCATCGCGTGAGGAGTGCCTGCGGCCACGTTCAGTCATACACCAGCGTTTGTTTTTACCGTTGTACAAGGCCACATTCAAGGCACAAAAATTATCCGGGTCAGCCTTTCCGCTACGCCTCGCCCAGGCGTAGTAAGGCGAAAAAACGCTGCCGACAAATGCAATCAAACTCAAACCGTATTGGCCGTCGTCGCTCATGGCATCAACATACCACCAGAGGTAGCCTCCATTCGGAACGGCCTGGTCAAACCGAGGTTCTCCAGAACTGCCGCGGCCACCAAACGCCCGGACATCGCTGCCATCGGAACTCCCGGACCCGGATGTACACTCCCCCCGGCCAAATACAGCCCCGGTATTGGACAGATCGCTCCTGGTCTCGAAAAAATGCTCAGCCATCCGTGTGTCGCTTGTCCGTAAAGAGCTCCGCCAGTGCCTGGGAAGCGTTGATGAAATTGCCGTGGCGTCGTCCGAATTGTTTGCAATGCATCCAGTTCAATGTCCAAACCACAGTCCCGAGCTCGCTGAAAAGTTCGCTCCTGCAACTTGTCCAGTTCAACCTGAGACAAGCCTGAATCATCGCTGTCACCAATGGCTGGCGCATTGACCAAACACAACATTCTTTCAGGTCCGACAGGGTTTTTCCCAGTTCCACGATCCTGTGCGCACACATACAGCGTTGGATCTTCCGGCAACTTCCTGCGCCCGAAAATATCTTCAAATTCGGTGGCATACCGACTACCGAAAAAAAGATTGTGCCGATCCAACATGATCCCTTTGGCCTTGGCCAACACACACCAAGTCACGGCCGAAAGCGAGCGCTGACCAGCAGACACGGGAACCGCAGCTACTGCCTTCCTGCCCAACAGCCCCTGGCGCAAAGCAGAGGCATCACCATTGAAAATCACAAGGTCAGCGGCTACAAGCTCACCGTCGGCCAAAGCAACACCAGTGGCGCGCCCATGCTCAATTTTGACCTCAGCGCAGTCCGTCTGAAACCTGAACTGCACGCCATTTTGTTTGCACAAACGAACCAGACACTGCGCAAGCGCTGCCATGCCACCTTGTACCGACCATACACCGTCCATCTCAACTTGTGCAATCAAGTTCAAGGTAGCGGGTGCCTGCCAGGGCGAAGAACCACAATAAGTTGCATAGCGACCAAACAACTGGCGCAATCTGGGGTCAGTAAAGTGCCGACCCAAACTGTCCCACATGGTTCGGGTAGGACCGACCTTGGCCAGCAGAGCCAAACCCCGAGGGCCCAAACTCAACATGAATTTAGGCGGGCTGACGGCTTGAGAACGAATGAAGGGCCCCTCCAATCGCTGATACAAAGCCTGTGTTGTCTTGCAAAACTGGCGAAAGCGTTCGGCCTCTGCTTGGCCGGCGAACGCTTCAACAGCAGCTTCGCTGGCTTGCGCGTTGGCGTATAGATCCAACGAGCTTCCGTCATCCCAAAAGTGCCTGCCTATGACATCCAACTTCGTCAGCTTTAGCTCTTGTTCAAGGTCAGCACCAACCGACTCGAAGAGTTCCTCAAAAACCCATTTCATCGTAAAAACAGTCGGCCCGGCATCGATGAACTGTCCGTCAATTTCCTGGGCGCGCAACTTGCCACCAGCATGCTCGCTACGCTCTAGTACGGTCACTTTCATTCCCTGGTGCGCCAATCGCAAAGCGGCGACTAGCCCAGCCATTCCAGCTCCCACAACAATGGCACTTTTTTCAGCCATGTTGGACCTCAACGGGCATGTCATAGCTCTTGCCTTGCCATGCGCCCGACATGGATAGAACACGCATGCGCACAAACATGGACTCGGCAAAATACCCGTTCTTGTAAGCTGCGTTAATAGCTACTTTGTGTGCACCGGTTTGGGCATAAGCGACCATAGACTCGGTGTCACGCCACAAACTAAAAGTACATTGCCTCAGCAACGGTGCTTCCCCAAGACCCATAGCCAGAAGGCAACCAGCGGTTTTGTCCAACTCAGCCTGGGCAGGTGGCGAATACCGCCAAAATGCAAGCGCCTTGGCCGGACGGATCGTGCCACGCGTCAGCACGGCAACCGGCCCCTTTGAATCTTTGGTGTCGTGCCACTCAGTTGGGTTAGACAGGCACCCGTCCGGCGTGGTTTCCCACGCTAACTGATCCCATTGGCCTCTTGCAGAAGTCACCGCCAACAAGCTCATCCAGTGCTCGCGTGAATGCTCGATGATGGCATGGACATGAGGGCCTTGGCAAAAGTCCGCAGCCTTCTGCTCATTTTCGAACAGGCAGATCACACCTTGATGACTCCCACTGGGACGGAGTCCGAATCCCCCTCCATGGCCACTACCCATGACTTTAACGAACAGAAGTCCTGGAACATCCTTGAGCGCTGCAGCCCCTTGAACAAGCCGCATCCACCCCCAAGCCCGGTGCTGTGTCAAATAATCGACCAGTAGCACCACCACGACACCCGCAAATGCACTGGTAGAGCTGGCGTTGGCGCTGGCGTTCATGGGGATGCCTTCAGACCTTCAGATTCGCCATCAGTTGGTCGCAACTACCGCTACTGGGTCAGGACGTGGTCCCACCAATTCGGGGTAGTCTTTGATCATCGGCGTGCCGTACAAAGGCTTGTACACACCCTGATGACATGTAGCGCAATTCACTTTAGGTGCATCGCCTGTCGGGCCAAGCCGATTTGCGGGAAAGGTGCTCGTCAGCGGCTGAAGGTAAGCCACATTGAGATCCCTTGCCATACGGATGCCATACCACGCTGTTGCCCGCTGTGGAGGATTGCCATCCCAGACACCGAAAGACCGTGTGCTGTGGCAATAGGTACAGTTCACGTTTAGCGCCTTCGACATATGAGTCATCAGGCTGTAGGTGAACTCCGCCTGTTTGATGGAGCTGCGATTGGTACCGTCTGGCAGCGCAGTGGTGCTGTACACACGGATGCTTTTGCTCTCCAACAAGAAGGGCGTGAACGGGTCCGTTGGGGTTGCCATCAGCGCCGTGACCATGGAAACCTTGTTCTGACCACCGTTGTCGCCGATGAAACTCGGGCCGTTGACCTGAGGTGCCTCTTTAAACCAGATGTTGGAAGGAACAGGTTGACCGCGATGGCATGTGTAACAAGTCACACCCGTGGCAACCACGTGCGTCTTCCAATCTGAGTTGATGTGCCTGGTCATTTGAAGCATGCGCCGTGCAACGACCTTGGTGTACAACTTGTCGTCAGCAAAGTTTTGCAAGTCATGACAGTAGGCGCAACCCTGTGTGGGAGACACCCAAGCTGTCATGGCGGTCATGATCCGAGTGAATTCCGCAGCGCTGGTATCACCGAGCACCTTGACATTCTGGAACACCAGACTGGCCCTGGGGCCGGCAGCGTCAGCAGCAGGCAGTACCGCTGGAAGAGGATTCGCTTCTCGAGTGGCCTCGACCAGACGCGGGTTGTATACCTGCAACATGCCGGTTCCACGATAACCTCGCTGGATGGACTCAGGTGGAGGACGCTCACATCCGGCCAGCACCACGAGACCGCCAAGGAGCAGGAGTTTGAAAGAAGTAGATGTCATGCTCATGGTTTCACTCCCATCAAAGTAGCGGGATCGATAACGACAGGGAAGACAGAAGGCTGCGGCGGAACGACACCGTGTTTCATAGACCAAAGATACCAGTTGTCCACGACCGTGCCAGAAAGCAGGATGCCAATACCACCCACCAGAGGGCACAGGACCGCAAACCACCAACCCCAACGGTGAATGGATTCCATCGTGGCGTTGATGCCCATCGTCCAGCGCCAAAACAGGGCAGCACGTTCCGACGCACCGCCGCGGTCAAAAATCTGCTCGATTTCGCGTTCGCCACCGAACCGGCTTACGGCCAGAATGGTGGCACCGTGCATCGCGAAGATCAGGGTTGAACCATAAAGAAAGGCAATAGACAGCGCATGGAACGGGTTGTAGAACAAATTGCCATAACGCAAGGAAAACGCCGCTGTCCAATCCAGGTGAGGGAAGATGCCAAACGGCACAGCTTCGCTCCAGGAACCCATCAAGATCGGGCGGATGAAACCCAACACCAAATACAGCCAAATGGCAGCCGCAAAAGCCCAGGCGACATGGGTACCCATGTGCAGCTCACGTGCGCGACGATAGATGCGCAGCCACCACAAAATCAATGAGGCTGTCAGGAAAAAACCAGCCATCAGCCACCAGCCGCCCTGGTTCAAAGGTGGCAACTTGAGCCCATACTCTGGCGGTGGCGGCTCCAATGCCAACCAAAACAATTGACGAACAAATTGCACCGGATCCCAGCCCACCGAAGCGAGCATATTCATGCCGATGATGAAAAACGCAAGAGAAAAACTGACCGCTGCGGCCACACCCAATGTGCCGAGGTAAATAGGCCCGATTTGCGCATTACCCAGCCGACCTAAGAGGTGAAACTGAACGGGGTGTCCAAACCGCGGTTCGTTGCCTTTGCCTAATGGAACACCATGATGCACAGCACCTGAAGGCTGCACGGCAGTAAAAAGATTTTGATATTCAGCCATGACGTGATCTCCTGACTTAATTCCAGATGGGCATGTTCAACCACCAGCCCCACCATTCAGGCCAACCACGTGTCCAGAATGGGCCGCTGATCACAATACACAGGGCGCTGAAGAGAACCGCTGCCAAGGCCAAGAACAGCCCCAACCGGTGGATACCCAAGGTGCCGATCGAATAACCGATGATGTCGCGGAAAAATGTATCTTCCGCTTCGGGAGCACATACCTTTTCACCCTTTTTGGGGTTGGAGGCGGAGACGATAAGCGAGCTATGCAGCGAGAGCGCGAACGTAGTGCCAAAGAAGAAACTAATGGCCAGCATGTGCGCCGGGTTGTAATGAAAGTGCAGGTACTGGTAGCCAACATTGGAAACCCAGTCGAGGTGACTGTAGATACCGTACGGGAAGCCATGTCCCCAAGCTCCCATCAACACAGGCCGGATCACGACCAGCGTGACATAGGCAAGAATCGCGACGCCAAAAGCCAGCGGCACGTGTAAACCCATGCCCAGTTTGCGGCAAATTTCAACTTCACGCAGCATCCAGGACACGAATGCGCCGATAGCGCAAACCGTGATCAGTTGCCATAACCCACCCTTCATGAGTGGAGCGATTCCCAACCCGTAAGACAGGTCGGGAGGTGCAATGCTGATCTGCCAGAGGTTCCAAGTCGGACCCTGAGACGCACCCCAAAGAATCATGAAGATGCCCAGCACCGCGAAAAATAAGGTGGTAACACCAAAAAAACCAACATAGAAGGGGCCGACCCAAAAGTCGAATAGGTCACCGCCTATCAGAGTTCCTCCACGAACCCTGTACTTCTTTTCAAAGCTGAGCATCGCCATGATTGCACCCGCCTAACTAGAACTGACGCATCGTCAATTCCGAATGATTACAAAAACTGGGCAAACGAAACCCAAAGATATGGGTCCGTTTGCTTTCCGTGAACACAGTCCTTAGGACCCTGCTGCTGGGACTGTTGCAGGCAACGGTGCATTCTGAGTCGCAACCGCGCTGGCTTTGTGTGCGCCGTCGAGCCAGTTGAACTTGTTGGTGCCGAGCAAGATGAGGTGAATCATTGCAGCCAAAGCAAACAAGAAAATACCTTGAGCAACCATAACCCTGATAGGGTCGAAAAGACGCCAAATTCTCCACATGGTCATTTCTCCTAAATAATGTATGACATGAGTGTGTAAACCGCCGAACTCACACCTTCAACAAAGCCTTTTGAATTTTCAGCACCAGGTAACAGAGATCTCCATTGCATGCCAACCAGCGAAGCAAACACCGAAGCAACAAGAAAGATGACAAATACCGGCGCAAAAATCATCCAAAAGGGCAGTGATTTTTCTGCGTGCAGAAAATCAACTTGCATTTGAGGGTTCTGATTCATGACAGCTAGTCCTTAAATACCAAACGACAGCATCAAAGCCAGGGACGCCAAGCCCAAACAAGAATGTGCGCAACCACAGCAACCGCCGTAAATCCCACAAAGCCTTGAACATAGAACTTGTGGAATTCCTGGGCTTCCTCGTCAGTCAGTCCGGAAATAGAGGTTTGATTCGACATGCGAATACTCCTTCACAAAAAAGCCTTTCGGCCGATGATGCGCACAACCCGCGCAACCTGAGTAGCCAAGGCTTGCGGCCTTGACATCCTGTCATCTGAAGCTATCAAAAGCTTCAGCACTGTTTCATGCACATTCCAGTTCATGCATGAACTCCTAATCCCAACTCTTCGCCCGCGCGGTCAACGTGCGATTCTGAGACGACGTCCTGACCCTCTTCACGGCTGAACTTCTCAGCCAAGTCACGTAAGCGCTTCGCAGCAGATATCTGTATCAACACCGGTTGCCTTTGAATCAGATCACGCATCCGTAGTTGCGCGCCATCCATCCACGACGCGTTCGGTACAACGACACCCCGCGCGTGCGTCGGGTCAACACGGTCCATCTCCGTACCCAATGGCAAGATATGAAACAACGCATCAAAAAGACTGTTGCATACCTCCTGAATAAGGTAGGTGGCGCCGCTGTAACCCATGAACGGTGTTCCGGTGTGGCGACGGATCACGGCACCCGGAAATGACGCCGGAATGAACGATGCGCGCATGGGTCCACCACCCGAAATCTCACTCAAATACATGCGCTCGTTGTAGCTGCCAAACATGATAAGAGGTGTTTGGGTCTTGCACAAAGCGCGGATTTTTTGATTGTCAGTTTTTTCACCTGCGGTACGCGAGATACTGAACTTGCAAGGGAGCCCCATTTCAACTTCAAGGAAGTTTTTCAAGCCACGAGCGTAAGTTTCGTTGGCCACCACCGCGAAACTTGCTGTAGAGAAAAAATCCTGAGTGACGGAACGCCATAAGTCCCAAAGCGGCTTGAGCGTGGTGTGACGTTCACGCTCGATGAAAGGTTCAGGGTCCAGACCAAACAACTCACCCAGCGTGCGCAAAAACTGCGTCGTGCTGTGTAACCCGATGGGTGCTTGCAAATACGGCCGTTCCAACGCTTCGCAAAGCATCCGGCCGAATTCGCGGTACATACAGATATTGACATCTGCGTTCACCAGACTGGGCACATCGACCAAGTGGCTCCCCAAGGGGAACACCAGGTTGACCTCGGCACCAATGCCTTCAACCAAACGCCGCACTTCAGCCAGATCACTTGGCGAATTGAACATGCCATACGATGGCCCAATGATGTTGACACGAGGCTTTTCACCAGGCTCGCGTTCATTCAGTGGCGTACGTGCAGGCACCTTTCGCAAGCCATACTCGCTCCACAACCAGAAAATAGCGCGGTTAGCACATTGCCACTGATCTTCATCAATGGTGCGAGGCAGGAACCGGAGGATGTTTGTGCCCTCGGGCGTGACACCGCCACCGATCATTTCAGCAATGGAACCAGTCACCACGACCGCAGGTAAATCCGGATCCAGAGTGGCATGGGCACGCTTCATCGCGCCTTCAGTGCCTTCACGCCCAAGTTGTTCTTCACCCAGACCGGTCACGACGATAGGCAACTCGTGTGGTGGAAGCGCATCGGTGTAATGCAACACCGAGGTCACTGGCAAGTTTTCACAGCCGACAGGACCATCTATGACAACTTGCAGTCCTTTGATGGCAGCAAAAACATAAACGGCACCCCAGTAGCCACCAGCGCGATCATGGTCGAGGATGTACATCAGCCCATCTCCTCGGCCTTGCGCTTTTTGAGCAGGCGCTCCAACTGCCGACGCGTCTCCGCACGAAACTCCGGATGCGCCACAGGAACATCTTCCCAAACACCGGCAGCATCGCCGGAACCGACATTCCCAAAGAACGATGTCATGGCATCGAAGCGTGCACGGTTTCCTATGGCCGATTGAACGACTTGCACCAATGAGCCCACACCAGCCACACCCATCAATGGGCGAGCAGAAATCAGGTTGGTGAAATACAGTGCCGGAATGGACATCTGCTTGGCCTTTTGCACCACAGGTGTCGTCCCGATGGCCAAATCAGGTTTGAACTCTTCCACGGCTGCCATGTCCTGCTCCAGAGAAGCACGAAACTGAACACGCACACCTTTGGCGCGCAGCCAATCTGCATCTTGGACGTTCCATGGTGTGGCAGGACAAGCAGAGCCGACATACTTCAGGTCAGCACCACTTTCCACCAGCAACCGACCCACCAGCAGTTCAGACCCTTCATAGCCGCTCAACGTGATCCGACCGGTGATTGTTTTGGCAGACAGTACAGCGCGGATGGCCGCCGCAGCCTGGTTTTTCGCCGCATCAATCTTTTCCTGGGCAATCCCTGCAGCTTCACCAATCGCCTGAAGCCAAGACACCGTGCCATCGAGCCCCACGGGAGCCGAGCCCACTACCGGACGCCCGGCGGCTTCAAATTCGCGCACACTGGCGGTGTAAAACGGGTGAATGGCGGCCACCACAACACAGTCCAACGCGGCATAAAGTTCACGCCATTCACGTGTGGGCACCACGGGGCCAGCGGCCAGTCCCATCGGTGCCAGCAATTGGGCGATTCCCACCGGGTCAGCCGGAAACATTTCACCTAGCAGCGTGACGGTGGGCAAATTTACCACGCCACCGCGCGGAGCCTGCACAGGGCCGCTTTGAATTTCATGGCGGGCGTAGCGCAACATGGCACCCGCCAGGACATCTTTAGCTTCGGCGTGTGTAGGTACACCAAACCCGGGAACATCAATGCCAATGATGCGAACGCCGTTGATTTCTTTGGGTAACAACTGCAGCGGAACCCCGCTGGCTGTGGGAACACACAAATTGATGATCACAATCGCATCCAGGGCCTCGGGGTCGGCTTGGGCATGCACCGCTTCGCGGATGTCCTCAAACAGTTTGCCTGTGACCAAAGACTCGGAGTTGAAAGGCACGTACCCCACACTGCGACGTGCACCGTAAAAATGCGAGGTGAAGGTGAGTCCATAAACGCAGCACGCTGAGCCGGAGAGGATCGTTGCTGTTCTGCGCATGCGCAAACCCACACGCAAAGAGCCAAACGCCGGGCACATGCTCTGCGGCTGATCATGCGGACCCGCCTTGGGGTCTTTGGGGTAGTCCTTGGCGTACTGCAACAAAATCTCAGTTTTACCAGATGCCCGGGCTGCTGACAGCAACTTTTCACCACCGGCGTGACATCCCATGCCATCACCTTCCAAAGCAGTGGTCTGCATGCCAGGCATCTCAACAGGGGCTTCGGAAACGGCGTTCGACATGGCTCAAGAGGCGTCGTAAATGACTTCCAGGCTGGGCTTGACCACATCGTGGCGACCCACCATATCGAAAGCAGTGGCTGGCTGTAGAACAACATTACGACCAACGATGTCTGCGCTGAACAGGCCCAACAACTGGTCTTGTGTCTGCGGCTTGGGACGCACCGGCGGTGCCTCGCCTACATTGGTGGCCAGTTGTTCGAACATCGGGCCCCATTCACCACCGGGGATGCCGATGATTTCGTAACTGGCGCTCTTGCGGCGAATATCTTCGTTGGCGGGAATCGCTGCAAGAACGGGGATGCCCGCGTTGGCTGCGAATGCTGCGGCTTCGCCCGTGCCGTCGTCTTTGTTGATGACCATTCCGGCAACGCCGACATTGCCACCCAGCTTGCGGAAGTACTCAACAGCGGAACAAACGTTGTTAGCTACGTAGAGCGACTGCAAATCATTGCTACCAACCACAATGACTTTTTGGCACATGTCACGGGCAATAGGCAGACCGAACCCGCCACAAACCACATCACCCAGAAAGTCGAGCAAAACGTAGTCGAAACCCCAATCGTGGAAACCCAACTTTTCCAGGGTTTCAAATCCATGAATGATGCCCCGACCGCCACACCCGCGCCCAACTTCTGGACCACCCAGTTCCATGGCAAACACACCGTCGCGTTTGAAACAGACATCACTGATGCTCACAGCCTGACCAGCGAGCTTGAGCCGGGAAGACGTCTCGATGATTGTTGGGCAAGCCTTGCCACCAAACAGCAAACTTGTGGTGTCGCTTTTGGGGTCACAGCCGATCAGCAGCACCTTCTTGCCCTGCTGGGCCATCATGTAACTCAAATTGGCCAGTGTGAAACTTTTTCCGATGCCACCTTTGCCATAAATGGCAATGATCTGCGTCTCCTTCGTGGGCTCGGTGGTCGACACCTCGGCGAGCGGCTCGGAAGCCTCTTGCCGGAGCCGATCCACAAACTTCACGGTCTGCTCCACAAGGTTGCCCAGTGTTGTCATGCGTTGGCACTCCAATCCATAATCATTTTGAGGCAAAGCGGGTCACCAAATGCCACTTCGTAGGCTGCCAATGCATTTTTTGGAGATTGGTGATGTGTGATCAATCCGTCAAGAGACAGCCTGCCAGTCACCACCAACTCAGTCACCGCCAATAAATCAGCACGCTTCCATTCGGCCGCCGTGCGAATTTGAGCTTCTCGCATGAAGGCAGGTGCATAGGCAAAGTGCAGGTCCTGCTTGTAAAAGCCTGCCAGCACCACTTCACCACCCGGGGCCAGCCGCAAGATGAGCTTGTCCAGCAAATTGCTGTCGCCGCTGACATCGTAAATAGCTTTGTAATCCTTGCGCGGGTCATCGTCAGGGTGAACGACAGAGTAACCCTCAGCTCCATCCATCCGGACAGCTTGGGTTTCCCACACGGTCGGAGCCGGTGCGCCAGAGGCCACCGTGAGCCTGGCCAACAACCGCCCCATGACACCGTGGCCGATGATCAGGTCAGGCGACGTGATCACTTCACGCTTGCCGCCACCTGCCACCGCGTGGTACGCCGTGGCCGCCAAAGCCAGCAAAACAGCCTGTTCACCGAGATTCTCCGGAACAGGTATAGCACGTTCTTGAGGAACAACCAGATCAGAGGCAGATCCGCCAAACAGGTTACGCACACCCTGGAAACAGTTAGCACCCGGCAAGAACACGCGTTGACCGACAACCAGACTGCTGTCGCCCGCAACCTTAATGACGCGTCCAACGGTTTCATACCCTGGCACCAGGGGATATCCCATTCCGGGGAAGGCTGGCATGCTGCCGTCCCAGAGCAACCTCTCGGTGCCTGTGCTGATGCCGCTGTACTCCACCTGCACGTGAACCTGATGGTCCGCCAGCTCAGGCAAGTCCAAAGACTGCACAGACAAGTGTCTGGGTTCCTGGAAAACGATGGCTTGTGCTTTCATGATTTCATTCTAGATTGACATTCACATTTGTCAACTTGAATTTACAGTTTAAACAAAAGATTAGGGTAAATACTTAACCGCGGCTTGACTTGTGGGCGACCAGGATGCGGGTGTGGATCGGCATCGCATTGGGAATCAGCTCCACACGGTCAAATCCACTCTCTTTGAGCATCATGGTCAGTTCACTGGCCGTGCGGAATCGGCCTGCACCCATGGCCAGCAGATACAGGTGGAAGTAAGCATCGCTCAATGGCTTGTCGCCAGGTTCCTGTGCCATAGGCTCAGCGAGTAAGAGCGTGCCACCGGCGGGAAGTGCCTGGTAAATTCTTTTCATGATGCCCAACACAGCACCGTCCGGATGGTCATGTGCCACGCGTACCAAGGTCACCAAATCGGCACCTTGTGGCAGCACATCCTGAAAGAAGCTGCCCGGGTGATAGGTCACCCGGGAATCGATCCCCAGAGCCGCGTGATTCTTCTGCGTCAGTGCCAGAACAGCTGGCAAATCGAACATCTGAAATTTGAGCTGCTTGTCGCGCTGCGCGACTGCGGCAACGAAACGCCCCATGCCGCATCCCACATCCATCATGCAACGGTGCTTGCCAAAAGAATAGGCCCCGAGAATCTCTTCAATGACAAAATTTTGCGATGCAGCCATCAGTGCCGAGTAGCGCCCGACCTGCTCTTGTTTAGCACCAGAGTCCTGCGCTGGTGACTCGGAATGGGCATACGGCCAATAAGCCGCCATGTCACCGCGCCAGGCGTCCCGCAAAAAGTCCAGCGGCTGGGCCATGTCCTGGTAAAGCAAGTTGTTGTGCTCGACCATTGCCCGAATGCCCTCATGTGCGGCAAGAGGTGCTCCAAGTGCCCCCAGCCCAATACGCTGCTGGCTTCTATGCTCCAATAAACGTAGCGCAACGGCCGACAGTACCAGTCGCTGCAACACGGGTGCAGGTACGTGGCAACGTGCTGAGAGCTCTTCCAGCGTTGCCGGGGCTTGGCGCACGATAGCGAAAAGGTTGAGCTTGACGCAGGACAAAAGCACCTGGGAATGCACGAACCCCGACATGATGTCAAAGATTTGCTGCGTTCTGCGACGTGTCAGCCACCGCGTCAGCGGGTTGGAGATGGATTTCCGATAGAGATCCGGTCGGGTCATCAGATCGTCAATTTTCTGATGAACGCCGTCCATCCAGGACTGACTTTTGATACTGGCGTGAGGCGCCCTGGCAAGATCCAAATTGTCCACAGTCGATACCTGAAGTTGGTCAGCGCAAGCCGGTCAGGCAGACATGCGTTGTGAGGCTGCGCGTTGCTGGAGCCGATATTCGGCAAAGGCCGCACTGGGTACCAGCCGCTCGGCCTCCCGGCGCACCAACTGCTGCAGCAATTCCCGGTGAGAACACAGAGGGATGCTGGTCGCGGCCAATTCAATCAGGGACTGGAAATGCGCCATGGCACCGTCCAGACCCAGTTCACTGGCAGCGCTGGGTCGGGCATGTAAGGCATCCTGCCCAACAGGCTTACCCATCAAGTTTGCTTGCCCCATGACATCACGAATATCGTCGGCCACCTGGTAAGCCTCACCGAGATTGGCACCCAGGGCTGCCCACGGAGTGGCATCGCTGGCGCAACACAGGGCACCTGCGCAGGTGGCAGCAACAAACAGGGCACCGGTCTTGGCTCGTTGATACTGACCCAAGTCGGCTTTGACCTCGCATTCCCACGCTTGCCCCGCCACGATGCCCGACGGCAAGCCGACACCAGCGCTGAGGTTTTTCATCAATGCCACCAGACGAACCGGATGGGCCTGACCCGCATTGAGTATTACCTGATAAGCCATGACGATCAAGGCATCCCCTGCCAGCAAGGCCAGCGGCTCGCCAAAAGCCTTGTGTACCGATGGCCGACCACGACGAATGTCGGCATTGTCAAAAGCAGGCATGTCGTCGTGCACCAACGACGCGCAATGCATCAACTCGACGGCACACGCCGCAGCGTCTGTGAGTTCGGGATCATCTTCACCACACGCCATGGCAACCGACAGCACCAATTGGGGACGCACTCTGGCACCGCCTGAAAAAACCGAATGCCGCATGGCCTCAACCAATCGGGGTGGCGCACCAATTCCTGCAGCTCTCTCAAAGTGGAACTCAAGGGATTTTTCGGCGCGCTTCAACAGATCCATAAAGACCTCACTTTTGTGTCACATGAACTTGACATTTGTCCGCAACTATATATATCCAGCGAAACTTGTCAATAAAAATTTACACATTTTGGGATACTTGACTGCGTGAATGCGGATCAGAAAATCGCTGTCGGACCCTGAGCAGTCCACACGCGGCAGAGACCATCGAAATCGCGCTGAAAAAATTTTTGGTCTCTTGGCCGTTTCTAGTGTTTACGCTGAGAGACCGCACTAAAGTTGGGGTTACCATCAGTAACAGCTCGACTGCGTCCCTGCCCGGTTAACCCACCTTGACCATACCTTCACGGTACTTCACAGAGATCAACATGCTAAACAGCGCTCCACGTTCATTAGCCCAAAGGGCCTTCATCGAACCATTCAGTAACGAGGCGGATGATCCTTGCGCGGCTTCGCTGCGAAGTTTGATCGAAAGCCAGATCATTCCGAGGCTGCTGGAGGCACACCCACATGAAGGGGCAGCCAATTCACAGGACTTCAACCTGGCCTACCAGCCCACTGAAGCCGACGTCGCCGCCTTTGCTGAATTGTGTGTTTCTCAGGGGCCGGACGAGGTGCTTGAATTTATTGAGAAGCTGCTGCTGGACAACGTTGATAACGACAGCATCTTTTTGAATTTGATAGCACCTGCGGCCCGTCATCTGGGGCTGATGTGGGAAAACGAGCGTGCAGACTTCACCCAAGTCACGATGGGGTTGTTGCGTATGCACCAGATCACCCACCGAATCGGCTACGAGTATCAAAGCGGACCGCAAAAGGCCGGCCCGTCAAAGCGGGTTATGCTGGCATCGGCGCCCGGCTCCCAGCATATTCTTGGACTGGCGATGGTGTCCGAGTTTTTCCGCAAAGATGGCTGGCAAGTGATCGTGGAGATTGGCAGCACTGTGTCCGAACTGCACAATGCTGCGAAAAATGAATGGTTTGACCTGATCGGCCTGTCTGTGAGCCTGACCGAACAAGTGGAAAGCCTCCCGGCACTGATCGCCAGCCTGAAACAAAAGTCGCGCAACCCCAACATCCCTGTGCTGCTGGGCGGGCCCGCTTTTTTTGCCAGCAACATCACGGCTGAAAGCCTGGGTGCCAGCGGCATCACCACCGATGCGCTCGAAGGCGTGCAACTGGCCTCTCTGCTGGTTGATGCCTGACCTTCTGTCATCACACACTGCTGCCAATTGGTTAGCACGCTCCGAACACGAGGCTCATCCACAGCTTAAAAGCCATGGCCCAAGGGCCACCTGTGGGTCAGACGACTAAACTCTGGCTGCAGGCATCACCAGCAGTCGGCTGTGTGGCAGCCCTGCGACTGACCCTACGCCATGACAGAAACCTCCAAACCCGCACGCAGCCCGAAGTCGCTCTCGGGCCTCACGCCTTTTCTGCGACCACATCGCCGTCGCATTGGTCTGGCACTGGTGTTTTTGATCATGGCGGCCGTGACCACCCTCGCCTTCCCGCTGGCATTGCGTGGCCTGATCGATGGCGGACTGACACAAGGTGGCCCAGGCGACCGCATGCTGGCCATGCGCAACCATTTCGCGCTGTTGTTTGGCGTGGCGTTTGCCCTGGGTATTTTTTCAGCGGCGCGCTTCTATATGGTGAGCTGGCTGGGTGAGCGTATCAGTGCCGACTTGCGCAATGCCGTTTATGCCCACGTGCTCAAGCAAAGCCCGGAGTTTTTTGAGACCACCCAGACGGGTGAAGTGCTGTCGCGGCTGTCGGCAGACACCACGCTGGTGCAAACGGTGGTCGGCTCGTCCTTGAGCCAGGGCTTGCGCAATCTGGTGATGGGCTTGGGCGCGTTGAGCATTCTGGTGTGGACCAATCCGATGGTGATGGCGCAGGTTCTGCTGGTGCTGGCCTTGATCGTGCTGCCAGCGGCAACGTTTGGGCGACGCCTGCGAAAACTCTCGCGCGTGAGCCAGGACCGCGCTGCAGACTCCAGCGCGATTGCTGCTGAAGTGCTCAACGCCATTCCGGTTGTGCAAAGTTACACCGCCGAAGCCAGAGAAACCACCCGCTTTGCCCTGGCTACAGAGACCGCGTTTGATGTGGCCGTTCGGCGCACGCGCACGCGGTCAGGCCTGGTGGCTTTCATCATCATCGCCACCTCAACGGCGCTGCTGTGGGGTTTGTATCAGGGCACGCAAGCGGTGCTGGCAGGTCGCATCACGGCGGGGCATCTGGGGCAAACGGTGATCTACGTGATCATTCTCGCCAGCGCCTTTGCGGTGCTCAGCGAGGTCTATGGCGACTTGCTGCGCGCAGCCGGCGCGACCGAGCGACTGATGGAATTGCTGGCCAGCCAGTCGCCCATCAAATCACCCTCAAATCCGGCTCTAGCCCTTATACCCAAATCGGGGAGCGCTATACATTTTGATGATGTGACGTTTTTCTACCCGTCGCGACCCAATCATGCAGCGCTGCGTGACTTCTCGCTCCAGATCGATGCGGGACGCACGGTGGCCCTGGTGGGGCCAAGCGGCGCAGGCAAAAGCACTGTATTTCAGTTGTTGCTGCGGTTTTACGATGCCCAAAGCGGTCGCATCCTGCTCGATGGCATACCCACCCGCAACCTGATGCTCGATGACTTGCGCCATCGCATTGGCATCGTGCCGCAGGATGCTGTGGTGTTCTCCAGCAGCGCGCTGGAAAACATTCGCTACGGCAGGCCAGACGCCACGGATGAAGAAGTCAAAGCCGCTGCCGTGGCCGCATTTGCCGATGGATTCATCACCGCCCTGCCCCAGGGCTACGACACCTTTCTGGGGGAACGTGGGGTGCGCTTGAGTGGTGGCCAGCGCCAGCGCATTGCCATTGCCCGCGCCATTCTGAAAAATCCACCCCTGTTGTTGCTGGACGAAGCCACCAGTGCACTGGATGCCGAAAGCGAACGCATGGTGCAGGCGGCGTTGGAGTCGGCCATGCGCGGGCGCACCACCCTGGTGATTGCTCACCGGCTGGCCACGGTTCAAAAAGCCGACCTGATTGTGGTCATTGATGAAGGACACCTGGTGGAACAAGGCACTCACGCTGAACTGGTGGCCATGGGTGGCATCTATGCCGGGCTGGCTGCCCTGCAGTTTCATGCCTGAGGACGACCTGGAACAAGGCGCTTGAATATCGGTGCCAAGACTTGTAAACTGAACCATTGACTTTGACAGGAGCACATCATGGAAATCTCCAGCACCCGTACGGCACCTACCCAGTCCACCCAACAACCGACACAGCTACAGAAAACAAAGCAGGCTACCGAGCAGGATAAAGGGCTGGAGGCCGAAAAGATGCCTAAAGAAGCGCCACCACCCAAACCCGTTGTCAATACCCAAGGCCAGACCACGGGGCGCTTGCTCAACGTCACGGCCTGACAAACACCAATCCAAGGTGCCATCATGGCCGCGTTAGCAGCCACCAGCAGTGCCACACCTTCATTGCAGTCCACGCTGCTGCAAAGTCGCGTGCAGCAGGTCAGGCGCGAAGCTGACCAGGCTCAAGCGTATGCAGACAGTTTGCGTGAGCAGGCAGACCAGCAAGATCGCACTGTGCAACAGGCCCGTCAACGCGCGCAGACCCTGCAACGTCAGTCACTTGCTGCTGCCAGCGAGTCCCAAATCACCAGCCGCCAGCCAAGCACTCAGACGCAAGCCGAGATCAAACCGACCTACACCGAGGTACTGGCTGGAGCCTTTCAACTCGTCAAACCTATTTTGAACGCCGACCTCTCCAGCACCCAGAAGAACGTCGTGACAGGAGGCGCGTTCGAAGCAGCCACTGTGACCTGGTCGGCAGATCAGTGGCGTACCAGGGTAATCCAAAGCTACAGCGACCCCCTAGCTGCGGCACCCGGCAAGGTCATGGGCCAGGTGCTCAACACCATAGCCTGACTTGGGCGAACCGGCCAGACAACGCCCACTCTGGTCCCAAAGCTGATGTCAGCAATCTCAGGCAAGGTGGCGCAGTTCACGCAAGGCGACGGTCACTGGAGCCAAATCGGGTGCGAGTGTGCTGACGGTCTGCAACAACTGATCCAACCGCCCGATCTGGGACGTATGCTGGGCAGCCCATTCATCCAGACTTGGGTGGCGCATCAGCACCGTTTGCGTGACCTGACTCGCCAAAGCATACACGTCGTCACGGGCGCTACCACGCGCCTGGGTTTGCCAAAGCGTGTCTGTTGGCAAACAGTTGATCTGGGCGCGCCAACCGGACAAATCCAAGCGCAACTCCACATCAAAATACGCCCGCGCCACCAGCTCCAGAGACAGATTGGCAGCAACGCTGAGGTCCACCAGATCCAGCGCGGGAAAGGTAAATTCCAGTGCTGTCAAGCGGCTCGCCAGTTCAGCAGAGATGCCCTGATCCACCCATTTCTGGGTGCTTCGATGCCAGACCTCTTGTGTCGGGCCAGGCAGCCAATCGGCCAAGTGCTCACGCAAGTTGCGGGCACCGGGTTGGTAGCGGGTGATCAGCGTGGGCAGATCGGCACCCTTGCCGCGCGTGCGCAACATCCAGCGGGAGGCGCGTTTGGCAATCGACATCAGCTTGCCCAACAAATCAAGCTGCAATGCGCTTGGCACCTGGTGATCAAGCGCGTCAATCTGGTCCCATAGGGCTTCCAGGTCAAAAATTTCACGTGCCAGGGTGTAAGCCCGCACCACATCCGCTGTCTTGGCCGCTGCCTCAGCAGCCAGGAAGTTGACAAAGGTGGCTCCCATGCGATTGACAACCCTGTTGGCCACATAAGTTGCGATGATTTCCCGCTTGAGTGGGTGCAGGGCGATGGCGTCACTGAATCGCTGCGCCAAAGTCTTCGGGAAATAGGCTAGCAACGCACGGTTGAAAAACGGGTCATCTGGCAGATTGCTGGTCACCAGATCATCAAAGACTGATATCTTGGCATAAGCCAGCAACACGGCGTTCTCAGGAGCTGTCAGACCTGATTTCAAACTGCGCCGATGGGTGATTTCGTCATCCGCAGGTAGAAATTCAATCGCCCTGTCCAACCGGCCCGAGCCTTCCAGCCATTGCATGAGTCGTTGTTGGCCATCCAGGAAATAGCCGGGGCGGTGGCCAACCAGATCAAGGGCCTGGGTTTGGTAATAGTTGTCTGCCAGCACCAGGTGCCCGACCTCTTCAGTCATGGAGGCCAGCAAATCGTTGCGCTGCTTGATCGTCATGTCACCAGCCTCGACAACACGGTCCAGCAGTATCTTGATATTGACCTCATGGTCTGAGCAGTCCACACCCGCCGAGTTGTCAATGGCATCTGTATAAATAAGCCCCCCTCCTTGGGCATATTCGATGCGTCCATTTTGGGTGCACCCCAGGTTACCCCCCTCCACCAGAACCTTGCATCGCAACTCACAACCATTGACACGAAACGCGTCACTCGCCTTGTCACCCACTTGGGCATGGACTTCGTGGGAAGATTTGACATAGGTGCCAATGCCACCGTTGTAGAGCAGATCCACCGGAGCTTTGAGGATAGCGTTCAGAAGCTCAGTGGGTGAGAGTTCAGGTACCTTTATCACCAAGGCAGTTTGCGCCTGCGCAGAGAGCTTGACGGACTTGAGAGCGCGTGAATACACGCCTCCGCCTTCAGAGATCAGGCCTTTGTCGTAATCATCCCAACTGGAGCGTGCCAAGCCAAACAAACGCTGGCGCTCGGCAAAACTGCTGGCGCTGTCCGGATGAGGGTCGATGAAGATGTGCCGGTGGTCAAAGGCAGCGACCAGCTGGATATGCTCGGACAGCAGCATCCCGTTACCAAATACATCGCCAGACATATCACCGATACCCACCACAGTGAACGGCGTGGTCTGCGTATTGACGCCCAACGCCCTGAAGTGCCGCTTGGTGGACTCCCAGGCACCCTTCGCGGTGATGCCCATCTTCTTGTGGTCATAACCCACCGAACCACCAGACGCAAACGCATCACCCAGCCAAAAACCGTAGTCCGCAGAAATGCCGTTGGCAATGTCGGAAAAGCTGGCGGTGCCTTTGTCGGCAGCAACCACAAGGTAAGGGTCATCTGCGTCGTGGCGAACAACCCGCGCGGGAGCCACCACCTGCCCCTTGACCAGGTTGTCGGTCAGATCCAGCATCCCAGACAGGAAGAGTCGGTAGCAGGCAATGCCTTCAGCCTGGGTGGCATCGCGGTCAGCGGGGCTGGGAGCCGCCTTGAGCACAAAACCGCCCTTGGAGCCCACCGGAACAATCACCGTATTTTTGACGTGTTGCGCTTTGACCAGCCCCAATATTTCGGTCCGAAAATCTTCCCGGCGATCTGACCAGCGAAGGCCCCCGCGCGCAACCTTGCCGTTGCGCAGGTGAAGTGCCTCAAAACGCGGTGAATAAACCCAAATTTCGTGCACCGGCTTGGGCTGGGGAACACCGGGCATTTTTTTGGGGTCAAACTTGAAGCTCAGATAGGGCTTGAACTCACCGGACGCTAGGGTTTGCCAGGCGTTGGTTCGAACGGTGGCCAAGATGCTGTTGTAGAACTGTCGGATGACGCGATCTTCTTCCAGACTGGACACCTCGCTCAGCAAAATTTCAACCTGCACGGACAACTGCTGCTGTGCTGCCTCGCGATCCCCAGAGAAATCAGGGTTGAAGCGCGTATTGAACAGTTCAAACAGCGATTGTGTCAGCACTGCATTTCTGCGTAAGGTGCCTTCAATATAGCTTTGACTGAAGGCAAAACCCAACTGTTTGAAGTAGCGCGTGTAGGCTCGAAAGATGGCAATGGAACGTGCATCAAGCGTCGTGACAAGCACCAGCTGGTTCAGATCGTCGCTATCAATTTCATTACACCATACGCTGATAAACAAACGCTCAAATCGCTCTTTGACCATCGAAAAAACTGCCTCGGACGGCAGTTGCAAGCCCATGTCATGAATCCAGAATGCCCGCGCCTGCCCAGACTCGGTGACCCTGTAAGGTTGCTCATCGAGCACCCGGGCACCCATACATTCCAGCACCGGAAGCGAGTCTGACAAAGCCACCTTGGTGGTGTTGTAGATTTTCAGACGCACGCCGCCCTCGATCGGGTTGACCGGACGATAGAGCTTGACGGCAACACCAGCCTGCACCGACAGGGTGGAAAGAACCAGTGCATCGTCAGCCGCCACAGCAGCGGGAAAGTCGGCCTGGTAAGCTGCAGGAAATGCTTCAGCAAAACGTTTCGCCAACGCCAGGCCAGCGGCTTCCCCATGTATTTGCAGCAAAGCCTGCTTGCAATCATCCTCCCAGCGCCGCGCCAGACCGGCAATACGCGCCTCCAGATCAGTCTCATCCAGATTGACCGGGGCCTGCTGGCGTGCGCGCACCAGATAGTGAATGCGGGCCATGGGGTGATCTGTCAGCATCGGCGTGAACTCCACCGACTGACCGTCCAGGGTCCGCATGAGCTCATCACCAACGCGAACGCGAAGTTCGGTGTTGTAACGGTCTCGTGGCACAAACACCAGCGCCGAAGTGAAGCGGCCAAATGAATCGCGCCGCAAGAAAACGCGAGTGCGCTGGCGTTCCTGCAGGCGCAGGATACCGATCGCATGGGCTATCAAGGTCTCCGTGTCAACCTGGAAAATCTCATCCCTCGGATAAGCTTCCAAGATGGCCAGCAAAGACTTGGCAGCATGGCTCTCGGGCAGCACATCAGCCGTTTGCATGACGCGCTCAACCCGATGACGGATCAGTGGAATATCAGTCACAGACGCGGCATAGGCCTTGGAGGTGTACAGACCCATGAACCGGGTTTCACCGACCACCTGACCAGCCTCATCAAATCGCTTGATGGCCAGGTAATCCAGCCATGCCGGGCGGTGCACGGTCGAACGCGTCATGGCCTTGGTGGCAAAAACCAGTTGGTCGGACTCCAGAATGCTCTGCGTGTCCAGGGGCAGTCGGTTCACCGGGGTGATGGCATCGCCGCGCAAAATACCCAAACCACTGTCAGCAACAACGGTCAAGTCGCTGGCGTCACCCTCGCGCGTCAATGCATAGTCACGTGCGCCCAAAAAGGTGAAATGCTGCGCTTCCAGCCAACGCAAGAATTCAATGCCTTCAGACATGGCCTCAGTGCTCGAGCCGGCTCGCGAAAACTCTTCAATTACGGTGCGCAGTCTGGCCAGCATGGCGGGCCAATCAGTGACCGCTTCACGCACATCATTCAACACGCGAACCAGGTCGGTCTGCAAATCGCCCAGGTCAGACGCCATCAAGAGACGGTCACACTCCAGCAAAATGAAGGATTGGACTTTTGCGTTTGAGTCGCCCTTTGAACTGGCAGGCCAGCTGTGACTCAGGCGACGTTGAGCGTCTCGTTCGAGCACCAGCAGGGGATGAACAATCCAGTGAGCGGTGCGCCCAAGCCGGTTGACGGCCATCGTCACGGAATCCACCAAAAAAGGCATATCGTCATGCACGATCTGGACAACCGTGTTCTCGCTGACGAATCCGTCTTCAGAAATGGTGGGGTTGTAAACCCGAATGCGCGTGCCATCCTCACTGCCAGGCAAGTCAAGCAATCGCAAATGGGCCATGGCCATCGCCATCAGGCAGGCCGAGCCACGCGTCTGGAGTTCCTGTGGGTCCGCTCCCTCGAAGTATGCACAGACAAAGTCTGCCAAAGGTTGCGCGTTCTCCTGCGCATTGTCCAGCGTGTACTTGCGCAAGGCTACCAAAGCGGCCATATTCATGTGAATCTCCTTCACTGACTCCCGTCAACGCCAACGGTGACGGCCGGGAATACCGTCATCAGTTCATTTTTGTTCGACTATGGACTGTCACTCCAATTCAGTTGCCAAGCACCAGAGGTGACATTCTGAAGCCACAAAGTAGCGGTCAAGGTTTTGGAGTCGGTCACGATGCCGTCCCGACACCATTGCAAAAGCTCCGTCAGGGTGGCGGTAAAGACGTCAAGATGCTCACCCGCATCGAGATGACGCTCGCCGGCCATCAAGCCGCGGGCAAACCAGATATCGATAAATTCGGTGGAGTACGCAATCACCGGGTGTAGCAACCCCGCACGCGCCCATGATGTGGCGGTATATCCGGTCTCCTCGCGAAGCTCCCGCTGGGCACAGGTAAAGCAGTCTTCGCCGGGGTCCAGCTTGCCAGCCGGAAATTCGATCATGACGCGATTCAAGGGGTAGCGAAACTGTCGCTCGAGGACCAAACGGATTTCGCCATCGTCGGCCTGTAGCAAGGGGATCACCATGACGGCCCCTGGGTGCACCACATACTCTCGCGTTGAGAGTGCTCCATCGGGGAGTTGCACGGTGTCACGCAAAGCGTGTAAGAAACTACCTTTGCATAACTCCAAGCTGGAAATTTTTTGCTCTCGCAAGTGATCCACGTTCAGCCGCTTTCTCAGAGTGGTCTAGATTGGGCGGCTATTTTGGCCGTCAGCTTGCCAGCATTTTGGTGACCGCGTCCGCACACAAACTCATCAATCCACCCGGCAAAAGGCCCAAGCCAAGCAACAATGCAGCGTTGAGTGTCAGAACTGCGCGGACATCAATGGCTGAGGTTAACGGTGCATTCGAGGTGGGTGCATCGAAATACATGACCTTGATGACGCGCAAGTAGTAAAACGCTCCGATCAAGGACATCAATACCGCATAAACAGCAAGCGCAATGGACGAAGTCTCACCTGTCGACACCAAAGCCTGCAACACTGCCAACTTCGCGTAGAAACCGACCATGGGCGGAATACCTGCCAAGGAAAATAAACATAGCGCCATAATGGCCGCATACAAGGGATTGCGCTGGTTCAGACCTGCAAAATCTGCAATTTCTTCGCTCTCAAAACCGTCCCGCGACAACAACAGAATCACGCCAAAACTTGCCAGCGTCGTCAATACATATGAGACAACATAGAACATCGACGAACCATAAGCATTGCCAGCGGCCTCTGGATGACCATGGACCATGCCCGACATCATGCCGATCAAAACAAAGCCCATGTGTGAGATGGTTGAAAACGCCAACATGCGCTTGAGATTGGTTTGCGCAATGGCAGCCAGATTACCCACAGCCAACGATGCCACCGACAAAACCATCAGCATCTGCTGCCAGTCCACCGCCAGAGGCGACAAACCCTCTACCAGCAAACGAATCATCACGGCAAATGCCGCCAGTTTTGGCGCACCACCTACCATCAGTGTGATCACTGTAGGTGCACCCTGATAGACATCTGGAATCCACATGTGAAACGGCACCACGCCAAGCTTGAAAGCGAGCCCTGCCACCAAAAACACCAAACCGAAAATCAGGATCTGATGGTCAATTTGCCCGGTACTGACTGCCTTGAAAACCCCGCTGAGGTCCAAGGTACCTGTGGCACCGTAAAGCATCGACATGCCATACAGCAACAAACCTGATGCCAGCGAACCCAGCACGAAATACTTCATGGCTGCCTCGGTCGAGACAGCATGGTCCCGACGCAGTGCGACCAGCGCGTAGCTTGACAGCGTCAACAACTCAAGGCCCATGTAGACGCCAAGGAAGTTATTACCCGAGATCATCACGAACATCCCCAGCAGGGAGAACAGACTCAGGGTAAACAGGTCGCCACCGCGCAACATGTCACGGCTGCTGGCGTAGTCACGCCCATACACCAAGGTCACCATGACAGCCACCCCTGCGAAACACTTGAGCCAGTGGCCCATGGCATCGTTGACCACCATGTTGCCAAACGCGTACACGGTTTGCCCCGAGGTGGCGGAAGCCGCCTCCAAAGCAACCACCACGGCCAGCGTGAGCATGGTCAGACCATAGGTGGTACCCCGCTTGGCGGATTTGACCGACAGGTCAACGAGCAGGATCACGCAGGCCATGACCAGCAAAATCGCTTCCGGAATAACAGCCAGCAAACTGAGTTTGTCAAACATGTGTGTCTCTTGTCTTGGAGTTCAGGGTGATGGTTCAGGGCAGCTTGGATTGCGCCACGTGTTTCAGCAATTCAGCTACGGACACGTCCATCACATCGGTAAACGGCTTGGGGTAAATGCCCATGTACAACACAGCAATCGCCAGCAAAGCTAGGTAGAAAAATTCACGCTTGTTGATATCTTTCAGGTGTTTGACATGGTCATTGGCCACCGGACCCAAATACACCCGCTTGAACATCCACAGCGAATAGGCCGCGCCAAAGATCAAGGCACTCGCCGCAGCCATACCGACCCAGAAATTGACTTTGACCGCACCCAGAATCACCATCCATTCACCTACAAATCCGGCGGTAGCGGGCAGGCCGCAGTTCGCCATGACAAACAACATGGCAAAAGCGGTGAATTTGGGCATGGTGTTGACCACGCCACCATAGTCGGCAATCTCGCGTGAGTGCATCCGGTCGTACAAGACACCAATCGCCAGGAACATGGCTGCCGAGACAAAGCCATGCGCAATCATCTGCACAATGCCGCCGGACACCCCGAGGTCATTGAAGATAAAGAAGCCCAGCGTGACAAAGCCCATGTGCGCCACGGAAGAATAGGCCACCAGCTTCTTCATGTCCTTCTGCACCAGCGTCACCAGACCCACATAGACCACAGCGACCAAAGACAAACCAATCATCAGGCCTGCCCAATGGTGCGAAGCATCTGGCGCAATCGGCAACGAAAAGCGCAGGAAACCATAGGCACCAAGCTTCAGCATGATGGCCGCCAGCACCGCAGAACCACCCGTGGGTGCTTCAACGTGCACGTCTGGCAACCAGGTGTGCACAGGCCACATTGGCACCTTGACCGCAAACGCCGAGAGAAATGCAAAGAACAACAAGGTCTGTGCGGTGCTTCCCAGTGGCAATTTGTACCAGACCGCCAAATCAAAGCTGTTGCCTGACTGAACGTAGAGGTAAATCAACGCCACCAGCATCAGCAAGGAGCCCAGCAAGGTGTAGAGAAAAAACTTGAACGAGGCGTAGATCTTGTTTGGCCCACCCCAGACGCCAATGATCAAATACATCGGGATCAATGTGGCCTCGAAAAACACGTAAAACAACATGCCATCCAGCGCACAAAACACACCAATCATCAGGCCGCTCAAAATGAGAAAGGCGCCCATGTACTGGTTGACGCGGATGGTGATCACTTCCCAGCCAGCGATCACCACAATCACATTGATGAACGCTGTCAACAGCACAAACCACAGCGAAATACCATCCACGCCAAGGTGATAGTTGACGTTGAAACGCGCAATCCAGGGCGACAGTTCCACAAACTGCATCGAGGCGGTCGTGTTGTCAAACAGCAGATAAACAGGCAAGGTCACCATCAAGCTGATAACCGCACCGACCAACGCGATCCAACGTACAGTGCGCACCTGATCTTCCCGACCCATTGCCAACAAAACCACGCCAAAAAGAATTGGCGTCCAAATAGCCAGGCTCAACAAACCCATTTTTAGTTTTCTCCTATTTGAGCCAGACGAAATACGTCATCAGCACGAAGATGCCCAGCACCATCGTGAGTGCGTAGTCGTACAAAAAGCCGGTCTGAAATTTTCTAACCACACTGGAGATCATTCCAACCACACGCCATGATCCGTTGACCGCCGCCCCGTCAATCAAGGTCTGATCACCCACCTTCCAGAGCACCACACCCAAGCCGCGCGCACCCCGAGCTAGGACGTTCTCATTGAACCAATCCATGTAGTATTTGTTGTCAAGCAACTTGTACAAGGGCATCACACTGCGCTTGATCGCTGTGGGCAAAGCCGGGTTGACCATGTACATGTAGTAGGAAGAGACCACCCCCGCTAAAGCCAGCAAGAAAGGTGTCCCGGAGAAACCGTGTCTGGCAAGTGCTGCTGCACCATGGAACTCTTCGGCGAGAACCTCCATGCCTTTATGAATCTCGGCGTTGACAACAATCGAATCTTTAAAGAAATCACCAAACAACATCGGCCCGATAGTGTGGTAACCAATGATCAGCGATGGAATCGCCAACAGCATCAAGGGGATGGTGACCACCCACGGCGACTCTTTTGGATCGTGGTGCGCTGCGTGCGTATCGTGGCCATGCCCATGGTGGGCATCAGGATTCTGGTCATAGCGCTCTGCGCCATGGAACACCAGAAAATACAGCCGAAAGGAATAAAACGCCGTCACGAACACCCCGGCCATCACCGCAAAGTAGGCAAAACCGGAGGCTGGCAAGTTGCTGGCGTGAACTGCCATGATGATTTCATCTTTGGAATAAAAACCGGAAAAGAACGGCGTCCCGATCAGGGCCAGCGAGCCCACCAAAAAGGTGATCCAAGTGATGGGCATGTATTTGCGCACGCCCCCCATCCAGCGAATGTCTTGGTTATGGTGCAGCCCCATGATCACAGAACCGGCGGCCAGGAACAGTAGCGCCTTAAAAAACGCGTGTGTCATCAAATGAAAAACTGCCACGGAATAAGCCGAAGCACCCAGGGCCACGGTCATGTACCCCAGTTGTGACAACGTCGAGTAGGCAATCACCCGTTTGATGTCGTTCTGAATGATGCCCAGAAAACCCATGAAAAGTGCCGTGATCGCGCCGATGAGCATGACGAAATTGAGCGCTGTTTCACTCAGTTCAAACAAGGGCGACATCCGTGCGACCATGAAGATACCTGCAGTGACCATGGTGGCTGCGTGAATCAGCGCTGAGATCGGTGTCGGACCCTCCATGGAATCGGGCAGCCAGACATGCAATGGAAACTGCGCCGACTTGCCCATGGCACCAATGAACAGACAGATGCAGATCACGGTGACAAGCATCCAGTCTGTACCGGGCAGATTCAGTGCCGCCAATTCAGAGGCCTTGGCGAAGGCTTCCGCGTAATTCAAGGTTCCCGCATAGGCTGCAATCAGGCTGATACCCAGAATAAAGCCGAAGTCTCCGACCCTGTTCACGATAAAAGCTTTCATGTTCGCAAAAATGGCCGTTGGTTTGTTGTACCAAAAGCCAATCAGCAGATAGGAGACCAGACCCACGGCCTCCCAGCCAAAGAAGAGTTGCAGCATGTTGTTGCTCATCACAAGCATCAGCATGGAAAAGGTAAACAAAGAAATGTACGAAAAGAACCGGTTGTAACCTTCATCTTCTTCCATATAGCCGATGGTGTAGATATGCACCATCAGCGAGACAAATGTCACCACGCACATCATCATGGCTGTCAGGCCGTCCACCAGGAAGCCGATCTCCATCTTCATGCCGCCAACCACCATCCATGTATAAAGGGTCTCGTTGAAACGCGCGCCACCGAAGGCAACACTTTTCAGTGTCACGGCCGACAGGATGAACGCTACCAGGACACCAAAAATGGCAAATGATTGCGAGGCACGCCGCCCAATGCTGTTACCCCCGAACTTGGTTCCCAAGATGCCTGCCACCAGAGCACCAAACAGTGGTGCCAAGGGAACCGCAGCCAGGACAGGGGCGGAGAGGTTTTGACTCATTTCCAGTTACCCCTTCAACGAATCAAGTTCGTCCACGTTGATATTTGATTTATTGCGGAACAGCACCACCAGGATAGCCAGGCCAATGGCAGATTCAGCCGCAGCGACTGTCAGAATGAAAAACACGAAAATTTGTCCGTTCAGGTCACCAAGGTAATGCGAGAAGGCAATGAAATTGGTGTTGACAGCCAACAACATCAGTTCAATCGCCATCAGCAATACGATCAGATTCTTTCGATTCAGAAATATGCCGATCACCGAAAGGGCGAACAGCATCGCACCCAAAGTCAAAAAATGGCCCAAAGTCAAGGTCATGCTTGGTTCCCCACGGATGGTGTTTCAGTAGCCTCAATGGGCAGCGCTGGTTGAGTAGCCGCAAGCTTCACGACGATCATCCGGTCTTTGGCCCTGACCTTGACCTGCGCACCAGCATCAATGGCCTTGCTATCCTTGCGCTGGCGTAGCGTCAAGGCAATGGCCGCGATCATGCCCACCAACAAAATCGCGGTGGCCACCTCGAGCGGATAAAGGTATTGCGTGTAGAGCAACTTGCCCAGTTCTTTGCTGTTGGAAATTTGCGACCCGGTGTTGGCCAAGGCCGTGACGACCTTTGGCTCGTCGCTGACCCGAAAACCACCCAACAGCACTGCCGACATCTCCACAATGATCAAGACACCGAGCACAGCAGCCAACGGGAAATGTTTCCAGAAACCAAGCCGCATTTCTTCAATATTCACATCCAACATCATCACCACAAACAGGAATAGCACCATCACTGCGCCGACATACACCAATACCAGGGTCAGTGACAAAAACTCTGCCCTCAGCAACATCCAAATCATGGATGCCTGGAAAAATGTGAGCACAAGGTACAAAACCGCATGCACTGGGTTGCGCGTCGTGATGACGCGAAACGCAGAGGCCAGCAAAATGGCGGAAAACAGGTAAAACAAACCAGTCGTGACACTCATGATTGGGATTCTTTCTTGCGACGGGTCAACGATATTTGGCATCGGCCAGTTTGGTGGCAGCGATGTCTGCTTCATACCGATCCCCCACAGCCAGCAACATGTCTTTGGTGAAATACAGGTCGCCGCGCTTTTCGCCGTGGTATTCAAGAATATTGGTTTCCACAATCGAATCTACCGGGCAACTTTCTTCGCAGAAACCACAAAAGATGCATTTGGTCAGGTCAATGTCGTAGCGTGTGGTCCGGCGCGAACCGTCAGCGCGCTGTTCGGATTCGATGGTGATGGCCATGGCAGGACACACCGCCTCACACAGTTTGCAGGCAATGCAGCGTTCTTCACCCGATTCGTATCGACGCAAGGCATGCAGGCCGCGAAAGCGCGGGGACAACGGTGTTTTTTCTTCAGGATATTCCAGCGTAATCTTGCTCTTGAAAGCATATTTACCTGTGAGTCGCATACCCTTGAAAAGCTCGGACAGCAAGAAGCTCGAGAAAAAGTCAGACAGGGAAAAAGCACTCGCTGAAGTACTCTTGCTGGTATTCAAAGTAGGGTTTGACATAAGCGACTCGAATTACTTCCAAATGTTCCATGGTGTCTGCATCCAGACACCAATCACCACCAGCCACACCAACGTCACGGGAATGAAAATCTTCCAGCCCAAACGCATGATCTGGTCATAACGGAATCGAGGAAAAGTGACACGCACCCAAATGAACACGGTCATCACTGCAAACGTCTTGAGCCCCAGCCAGATCCATCCAGGAATCCAGTTCAACGCATCAATCGGCGACATCCAGCCGCCGAAAAACATCGTCACAGACAGAATCGAGATCAGCCAGATATTCGCGTACTCTGCCATCTGGAACATCGCCCAGGACATGCCTGAATACTCCACCATGTGGCCAGCCACAATTTCGGACTCACCTTCGATCACGTCAAACGGTGTGCGATTGGTTTCAGCCAGCCCCGACACAAAGTAAACCACCACGATCGGCAGCAAGGGCAACCAGTTCCACGACAGGAAACCCAGTCCCATCTCGACAAACCGTCCCTTGGCCTGCCCCATCACGATGTCGGTCATGTTCAAACTGTTGGACACCATCAGCACAATCAGGAAGCAGAAACCCATGGCAATTTCATAACTCACCATCTGCGCTGAGGCTCGCAATGCCCCCAGGAACGCGTACTTGGAGTTGGAAGACCATCCCGAAATGATCACGCCATACACTTCCATCGAAGCGATAGCCATCAAAAACAGCAGGCCGGCATTCAGGTTGGCCACGGCAATTTCGGGGCCAAATGGAATCACAGCCCACGCTGCCAATGCTGGTGCCACGGTGAGCACCGGCCCCAGATAAAAAAGAAACTTGTCAGATTCGTCTGGCCTGACAATTTCCTTGGACATCAGCTTCAAAGCATCGGCGATAGGCTGCAACAGGCCCCACGGCCCGACACGGTTTGGCCCCAGGCGAATCTGCACCCAGCCAAGCAGCTTACGTTCCCACAGCGTCGCGTAAGTCACTGCACCCAGCACAATCATCAACACAGGCAGAACCTTGATCAGGGCCCAGATCAAAGGCCAGGCCATGTTCGTCCACCAATCAGCAGCCACAAGCCCAAGGCCAGCTGAAAAAATCATGTCGATCATGCCGCCACCTCCGAGGTTCGGGCAGCTTTGCCATCTGCGGTCCGTTGCAATGAAGGTGCTCGACGCACGAGGCCATCCAGTTGATAAATGCTTGCCACACAAGGTTCTGCTGAAGGCATCTGGGATGCAGGCGCAACTCCGTTGGCATTGCTCAAAGCAGATGCTGGGACGTGTGATGGCACAACTCCGCCCTCATTGGGTAGCGCCTGCGTCAAGACTTCTTGCGAGGTGTTGAAATCAAAACCCGGCAAATTCAGAATATTGGCCAACGCCCGGAACACCTTCCATGCAGGACGTGTCTCACCCAAAGGCTTGACCACGGCATGGAAACTTTGCACCCGACCTTCGGCATTGACAAAGGTTCCTGAGGTTTCAGTGAATGGCGAAACAGGCAACAGAACATCACTGCAGTCCAGATTGGCCTTGAACGGGCTCAACGTGACCACCATTTCGGCTTGTGCAAGCGCTGTGACTGCGGCTGCGCCACCTGCACTGTCGTATTGCGGTTCGGAGTTGAGCAAAATAGCCGCTTTCAGCGCCCCGGCCAGCATCTGACCCGCATTGAGCCCTTGTGACTGGGGCATCGCTCTGGCCACTTGTGCTCCGACGGTGTTCGCCGCTTGGGTCAAATAGCCGACCGTGGCACCCGTGTGCTCGCCAATCCAGTTAGCCAAAGCCAACAATTGACTGGCCTGCGGGTGATGCGCAGCCGCATTGCCCAGCCAAACTGCCTTGCGTTCTCCAATCAACAGCGCGTTCGCGATGGCTTGGGCAGCGCCGGTCGCCTGTCCGTTCTGTGGTGCAGCGATTTTCTTTTCCAGCGCCACTGCAGCAGCAATATCAGCTAGCGCTTGCACCCAAGCAGATGCGGGAACGATGCAGGTATTGGTCACCGGCATGCCCCAATCCACAGCGCTGGCGTTCACCACATTGACCGTACAACCCAGTTTGATAGCTTGACGCACACGTTGGGCAAACAGCGGATGATCCTTGCGCAGATTGGAACCGACAACCAGGACACTTTCCATGTTGGACATGTCGGCAATGGGCATACCCAAATGACGCGCGCCACTTGGTGCAGTCTCGAACTCGGCATGGCGAAGCCGGTAATCAATGTTGTCGCTGCCCAGACCACGCACAACGGCACCGGCCAGATACAGCTCCTCCAAGGTGCTATGCGGGCTGACCAAGGCACCAATCGCTGAGGCGCCATGACCCTGCTTGATACTTGTCAGTCCGTTGGCGACGTATTCCAGGGCCGTTTTCCAGTCAACGTTTTTCCACACACCCCCTTGCTTGATCATCGGGGTTGTCAGGCGGTCTGGGCTGTTCAGCGCTTCGTATGAAAAACGGTCACGATCGGCGATCCAGCACTCATTGATCGCCTCATTTTCCAGAGGGACAACACGCATGACCTGGTTGTTCTTGACCTGCACAATCAGGTTGGTGCCAGTTGAGTCATGTGGACTGACGGACTTGCGCCGTGACAACTCCCAAGTGCGCGCTTTGTAGCGAAACGGTTTGCTGGTCAAGGCACCGACGGGGCAAATGTCGATCATGTTGCCCGACAACTCCGAATCAATCGTCTGCCCAAGAAAGGTTTCGATCTCCGCATGTTCACCGCGGTGCGACATGCCCAACTCCATGACACCGGCAATCTCCTGCCCGAAACGTACACAACGCGTGCAATGGATGCACCGGGACATTTCCTGCATGGAGATCAATGGGCCGACATCCTTGACATGGACAACCCGCTTTTCCTCTTCATAACGAGAGGTCGAACCGCCATAACCCACGGCCAGATCTTGCAACTGACACTCTCCGCCCTGGTCGCAAATAGGGCAATCCAGCGGGTGATTGATCAGCAAAAATTCCATCACCGACTGCTGCGCCTTGATCGCCTTGTCAGACTTGGTATGAATCACCATACCCTGCGTCACGGAGGTCGCGCAAGCTGGCATGGGTTTGGGCATCTTCTCGATTTCCACCAAACACATGCGGCAATTCGCCGCGATGCTGAGTTTTTTGTGATAACAAAAATGCGGAATGTAAGTACCCGCCTTCTCGGCGGCATGCATGACTGTGCTGCCCTGCTCAATAGCTACTTTTTGACCGTCGAGTTCAATTTCAATCATCTGTTGCTCACTCAAACGTAGGCGGGAACCATGCAGGTTTTGTGCGCGATGTGGTACTCAAACTCAGGCATGAAATGCTTGAGCATGGCACGCACGGGCATCGCTGCAGCATCACCGAGCGCACAAATCGTGCGACCCTGAATGTCGTCTGCCAAAGAATTCAGCAGGGCCAGATCGGCTTCACGGCCCAATCCATTTTCAATGCGGTCAACCACGCGTGACATCCAGCCAGTACCCTCGCGACAGGGTGTGCATTGTCCACAGGACTCATGCATGTAAAAGTAACTCAGCCGCTGCAAACTCTTGACCATGCAACGCGAGTCGTCCATCACGATGACAGCACCCGAACCCAGCATCGAACCCGCCTTGGCGATCGAATCGTAGTCCATGGTGCAGTCCATCATGAGGCTGGCAGGCAACACGGGTGACGACGATCCACCGGGTATTACGGCCTTGAGCTGACGACCGGAACGTACGCCTCCAGCCAGCTCCAGCAAGGTGGCAAAGGGCGTTCCCATCGGTACTTCATAGTTGCCGGGTAATTCCACGTCACCACTCACCGAATAAATCTTGGTGCCGCCGTTGTTGGGCTTGCCAGACTCCAGGTAGGCCTGGCCACCGTGGCGAATAATCCACGGAACCGCCCCGAACGTCTCGGTGTTGTTGATGGTGGTGGGTTTACCGTACAAACCAAAACTGGCGGGAAACGGTGGCTTGAAGCGCGGTTGGCCCTTTTTGCCCTCCAGCGATTCCAGCAGGCCGGTCTCTTCCCCACAAATGTAGGCCCCAAAACCATGCGCTGCATGCAGCTGAAAACTGAAGGCACTCCCCAGAATGTTATTGCCCAGCAAACCCGCTGCTCTGGCTTCTTCCAGCGCCTCTTCGAAACGTCGGTAGGTGTGGAAAATTTCACCATGGATGTAGTTGTAACCCACCGAAATACCCATCGCATAGGCAGCAATGATCATGCCTTCAATCACGATATGCGGGTTGAACTCCATGATGTCGCGGTCTTTGCAGGTGCCCGGTTCACCCTCGTCGGAGTTGCAAACAAGGTACTTTTGCCCCGGAAACTGGCGCGGCATGAAGCTCCACTTCAACCCGGTCGGAAAACCAGCGCCACCGCGCCCGCGCAAGCCGGATTCCTTGACCATGGCAATTACCTGGTCTTGCGTCAAGCCAGCACCACCATCCAGGCCCAACACCTTACGCACCGCCTGGTAACCACCACGCGCCTCGTAGTCTTTCAAGCGCCAGTTGGAGCCGTTGAGGTCAGCCAAGATTTGCGGCTTGATATGCCGATGATGGAAACAGGTTTGCTCACCTGTTGATTGGAACTGCGCCAGAAAGCTGTCGGCGCTCATGACTTCACCTCCATCGAACGCAAACCGTCCACCAGCTGATCGAGTTTGTCATTAGTCATGAAACTGCACATGGCGGTGTCGTTAACCAGCATCACCGGAGCATCGGCGCATGCACCCAAACACTCACATTCCTGTAGCGTGAACATGCCATCCGGCGTGGTCTGGTTGGCATCAACGCACAGTTTGGTCTTCAAATGCGCCATGGCCTGAGCACCCTGGCGCAACTGGCAAGGCAGATTGGTGCAGACATTCAACTTGTACTTACCCACCGATTTCTGGTTGTACATGTTGTAGAAGCTGGTTACCTCATGCACCGCCATCGGTGCCATGCCGAGGTAGTCCGCGACCAGGCGTTCGCTATCGGGGCTGACGAAACCCAATTCTTGTTGCAAGATTTGCAGGCAAGCCATAACGGCAGACTGCCGTTGCTCAGCCGGATATTTGGCAACCTCTTTTGCAAAGGCCGCGAGTGATTTTTCAGAAATCATCGGTCAACTTCCCCAAACACAATGTCCATTGTTCCGATGATCGCGACCGCATCAGCAATCATGTGACCTTTACCCATCTCATTCAGGGCCGCCAGGTGCACAAATGCGGGCGGGCGTATTTTCATACGGTAAGGCTTGTTGGCCCCATCACTGATCATGTAGATGCCGAATTCGCCTTTCGGGTGCTCAATGGCACTGTATGCCTCGCCCTCTGGCACGGCAAATCCTTCGGTAAACAGCTTGAAGTGGTGAATCAGGTCCTCCATGTTGGTTTTCATGGATTCGCGATCTGGCGGCGCAATTTTGTGGTTGTCGGTGATGACCGGCCCGGGATTGACGCGCAACCAGTCCACACACTGCTTGATGATGCGGTTGGACTGCTTCATTTCTTCCATGCGCACCAGGTAGCGGTCATAGGTATCACCCGTTTTACCCACCGGGATATCGAAGTCGAGCTGGTCATACACCTCATAGGGCTGCTGCTTTCGCAGGTCCCAGGCAATGCCAGAACCCCGCAACATAGGCCCGGTAAATCCGAGATTCAGCGCACGCTCGGGTGTCACCACCCCAATGCCCACGGTACGCTGCTTCCATATCCGGTTTTCGGTCAGAAGCGTGTGGTATTCGTTCAGGTAGGTCGGAAAGCGCTGGGTAAAGTCATCAATGAAATCCAGCAGGCTACCGCCGCGGTTGCGGTTGAGTTCCTGCGTCGATTTAGCACTGCGAATCTTGTTGGGCGCGTGGCGCGGCATGGTGTCGGGCAAATCGCGATAGACACCACCCGGACGGAAATAAGCCGCGTGCATGCGTGCGCCACTCACTGCCTCATAGGCATCGAGCAAATCTTCACGCTCTCGGAAGGCATACAGCATGACCGTCATGGCACCACAGTCAATTGCGTGCGCGCCCACCCAGAGCAGGTGGTTGAGCAGCCGGGTAATTTCGGCAAACATTACCCGGATGTATTGCGCACGCAACGGCACTTCCAGGCCAAGCATCTTCTCTATGACCAGGCAATAAGCCTGCTCGTTACACATCATGGACATGTAATCCAGGCGGTCCATGTAAGGCAAGGTCTGCAGGTAGGTCTTGCTTTCGGCCAACTTTTCGGTGGCGCGATGCAACAGGCCGATGTGCGGGTCAGCCCGCTGGATCACTTCACCATCAAGTTCCAGTACCAGGCGCAACACACCGTGCGCCGCCGGGTGCTGGGGACCAAAATTCAAGGTGTAATTTTTGATTTCCGCCATAACTTACTGCGCCTGCGGCAGGCCTCCATAGTTCTCTTCGCGGATGATCCGCGGCGTGATTTCACGCGGCTCAATCGTGACAGGCTGGTAAACCACACGTTTTTGCTCTGCGTCATAGCGCATTTCAACGTGGCCGGACAAGGGGAAATCCTTGCGAAATGGATGGCCGATGAACCCGTAGTCAGTGAGAATCCGACGTAAATCGTCATGCCCTTCAAACACAACGCCATACAGGTCAAACGCCTCACGCTCGAACCAGTTGGCACCGCTCCAGATGCCGCACACTGAGGGCAGGACCGGTGCCACGTCATCGGTTGCAAAAACCTTCAGACGAATCCGCTGATTCAGGCTCACCGACAACAAATGCAGCACGACACAAAAACGCAAGCCCATCTGTGGCTCGTCTTTGTAGGTTGAGTAATCGACAGCGCATAAGTCAATCAGTTGCTCAAACCGGCAATCCGCGTGGTCTCTCAACAGGCTGACCGCCTGAATGTAATTAGCCGCCTTGACCTCGATGGTCAACTCACCCCACTTGATCGAACTGCACTGAATCAGAGACCCCAGGGTTGCGTCAACCTGCGTTTTGAGAGTCTGGATATTTACCGCGTATAACGTCATGACGTTCCTTTTACGTGCGAGCGATCGTTTGCGTGCGACGAATTTTGCTTTGCAACTGGATGATGCCGTACACCAGCGCTTCAGCCGTCGGCGGGCAGCCAGGCACATAAATATCGACAGGCACAATGCGGTCGCAACCGCGCACCACGGAATAACTGTAGTGGTAATAACCACCGCCGTTGGCACACGAACCCATGCTGATCACCCAGCGCGGCTCAGCCATCTGGTCATACACCTTGCGGAAAGCGGGTGCCATCTTGTTGGTCAGCGTGCCAGCCACGATGATCAAATCTGATTGGCGCGGGCTGGGGCGAAACACCTCGGCTCCAAAACGACTGATGTCATACCGTGCTGCCGCAGCATGCATCATTTCGACCGCGCAGCAAGCCAACCCGAAAGTCATTGGCCACACTGAACCGGTTTTGGCCCAGTTCATCACGCTGTCATACGTGGTGGTGACGAAGCCTTCTTTGAGAACACCTTCAATCATTGACTTACTCCCAATCCAGAGCGCCTTTAAGCCACATGTACACAAAGCCAATCGTCAGAATGGTCACAATTTCCAATCCGACCATGAAGCCATACAAGCCCAACTCCCTGAGCGTGACCGCCCACGGAAACAGGAGAGCAGTTTCCAGATCGAACAGGATGAAAAGGATGGCGATCAGGTAATAACGTACATCAAACGTCATCCGGGCATCGCCGAAGGCCTCAAAGCCACATTCATAGGGAGAGTTTTTTGCAGCATCCGGGCGGTTGGGTCCAAGGACGTAACCAATCACTTGTGGAAGTACGCCAATTGATATGCCAACCAGGATAAACAAAAGTACCGGCAGGTACTGACCGAGGTTCATCATAAGGATTTGTCTACCTGTATCTTTGGCACACCTGCATGTGCCAAAGTTGTTGATCTGGTGCCGTCGGCGAGACTCGAACTCGCAAAGCTTTCGCCACTACCACCTCAAGATAGCGTGTCTACCAATTTCACCACGACGGCTATTCAGCTCGCTCGCAAACCAAAATCTTGATGTTTGTTAAGTTTGCGAAACAAGCTTGGAGTTTACCCTGAAATCGCACTCCTCTCCCTAACTCAACGGGCTTTCCGATGGCGTTTATTTGGCGGGAATTTGCGCTGCACCAGAGGCAGGCACAGAGGGAGCAACAGCGGTTGGCGCAGGAGCAACCAATGCCGCATTTTCCAGAACGCTGCCGGTGCTGGGAGCCGTGCGTGCCGTACCAAAATAAGCCAGCGCCAGGGTGCTGGCAAAAAAGATGGTCGCCAAAACCGCCGTGGTGCGCGACAGAAAATTCGCACTGCCACTGGCCCCAAAAAGGCTACCCGAGCCACCACTGCCAAAAGCAGCGCCCATGTCTGCGCCTTTGCCATGCTGCACCAGAATCAAACCCACCATGACCACGGCAGAGAGCATCTGCACCGCCAGCAATACCGTCAACATCACATTCATATTTTGCTCCTTAGTCAATAGCTACAGGCGCCTGCTTATCAAGCGGCTGCAGCAATAATCGTTAAAAAATCTTGGGCCTTGAGTGCGGCACCACCGATCAACCCACCATCAATATCAGGTTGTGCCAGCAGCGACGCTGCGTTGGCAGCATTCATGCTGCCGCCATAAAGCAGTTTGATACGGTCAGCATGTTCGGAAGCCGCTTTCAACTGGGCGCGCAACACGGCATGCACTTGTTGTGCCATCTCGGGCGTGGCCGTCTTGCCCGTGCCGATGGCCCAGACGGGTTCATAGGCCACCACCACCTCACTGATGCAATGGCCATTGGTGTGAATCACGGCAGCCAACTGGCGTTTGACGACCTCACCGGTTTGACCGGCTTCGCGCTCGGTCAGCGTCTCACCAACACACACGATAGGCGTGATGCCGCAGCCCAGCGCGCGTTGCGCCTTGACAGCCACAACCTCATCGGTTTCACCATGGTATTGCCGACGCTCGGAGTGACCGACGATGGCAAAACGCACGCCAAATTCCTTGAGCATGGCTCCCGAAATTTCGCCGGTATAGGCCCCGCCTTCATGGGCAGAGATATCTTGCGAGGCCAGGTCAATCTCGGTACTGGCCAACAGCGCCTGGCACTGTGCCAGGTAAACCGCAGGCACACCCACGGCGACCTGGCAGGATGCCTGACTCAATCCGGCGAGGATGTCTTTAAGAAGTTTGTCATTGGCAGCCAGGCTGCCATTCATCTTCCAGTTACCCGCAATCAGTTTTTTCATCATGTTTCATCCCAGGTCAAAACAATTTTGCCAACATGCTGGCTCGACTCCATCAAGCCATGCGCCTGCGCCACGTCGGCGACCTTAAAAGTTTGGTAGATCACCGGCTTGATCTTGCCCGATGCCAGCGCTGGCCAGACCTCTTTCAGGCAAGCCTGGGCAATCGCCCCCTTGAAGGCTACCGGGCGTGGTCGCAGTGTCGAACCGGTGATGGTCAGGCGCCTGCGCAACACCAGCCCGGCATTGAACTCACTCTTGACACCACCGAGTATCGAAATGATAGCTAGCCGCCCGTCTTCCTTCAGGCATTGAACCTCTTTGGCCACATAGCTGCCCGCCACCATGTCCAGAATCACATCGACACCCTGACCGTCGGTCAGGCGCAAGACTTCAGTTTGAAAGTCCTGAGTTTTGTAGTTGATGGCGGCATCGGCCCCGAGGGCTACGCAGGCCGCACACTTGTCGTCGCTGCCCGCCGTGACAAACACGCGCGCACCCATGAATTTGGCCATCTGAATGGCCGTCACGCCGATGCCACTGGAGCCGCCTTGTATCAGCACGGTTTCACCCGGCTGCAGGCGGGCGCGGTCCATCATGTTGCTCCAGACGGTGAAAAACGTCTCGGGCAGACTGGCCGCCTCGACATCACTCAGTCCTGCTGGAACCGGCAAACACTGGGGCAAAGGCGCCACGCAATACTCGGCGTAACCGCCACCAGCAATCAGCGCGCACACCCGGTCACCCAGCTTGAAGCCCGCGGCAGCCAATTCAGCCGCGTCGCCTTGTGCCACCGTGCCAGCCACTTCCAGACCCAAAATATCTGAAGCACCTGCAGGTACCGGGTAATTCCCCAGGCGCTGCAACACATCGGGACGATTGACACCACTGGCATGAACGCGAATCAACACCTCGTCCGCACCCGCCACGGGTACCGCGCGCTCTGCCATGTGCAAAACGTCTGGCCCGCCGTGCCCTGTGATGTCAATGAATTTCATGGTCCTTATGGCCTCCAGCCCTTAATGCAAAAGGGCTAACAGCTATTCTATAAATAGCGTCATCAAGCCCGGTTGTCCTGGGCAACTTGCGCAGGACGGTCCAACAAGGCTTTCATCGACAGCTTGATACGGCCTTTTTCGTCAGTTTCCATGACCTTGACCTTGACGATCTGGCCTTCCGACAGGTAGTCGGTGACCTTTTCGACGCGCTCGTGAGCGATCTGGCTGATGTGCAGCAGGCCGTCCTTGCCGGGCAGCAGGTTAATCAGCGCACCGAAGTCCAGAATCTTCACGACCGGACCTTCGTAGATCTTGCCGATTTCGACTTCAGCGGTGATCTGCTCGATGCGGCGCTTGGCTTCTTCGGCCTTGGCCGGGTCAGCCGACGCGATGGTGATCGTGCCATCTTCGTCGATGTTGATCTGCGTACCGGTTTCTTCGGTCAGCGCGCGAATCACAGAACCGCCCTTTCCAATCACGTCACGGATCTTCTCGGGGTTGATCTTCATGGTGAACAGACGCGGCGCGAAGTTGGAGACTTCAGTCTTGGCTTCAGCCATGGCTTCGGTCATCTTGCCCAGGATGTGCATGCGGGCTTCCTTGGCTTGTGCCAGCGCCACTTGCATGATTTCCTTGGTGATGCCCTGGATCTTGATGTCCATCTGCAGGGCGGTGATGCCGTTGGTGGTACCGGCGACCTTGAAATCCATGTCACCCAGGTGATCTTCGTCACCCAGAATGTCGGTCAGCACGGCAAAACGGTTGTCGTCCTTGATTAGGCCCATGGCAATACCAGCCACGTGGGCTTTCAAAGGCACGCCAGCGTCCATCAGGCTCAGGCAGCCGCCGCACACCGATGCCATCGAAGAAGAGCCGTTGGATTCGGTCACTTCAGACACCACACGCATGGTGTAGGGGAAGTCTTCTTTTGTTGGCAGCACCGCCACCAATGCGCGCTTGGCCAGACGGCCGTGGCCGATTTCCCGGCGCTTGGGCGTACCCACGCGGCCGGTTTCGCCAGTGGCAAAGGGAGGCATGTTGTAGTGCAGCATGAAGCGGTCTTCGTAGTCGCCGCTCAAGGCGTCAATGCGCTGAGCATCGCGCTCGGTACCCAGCGTGGTCACCACCAGCGCCTGGGTTTCACCGCGGGTGAAGAGTGCCGAGCCGTGGGTACGGGGCAGCACGCCGTTGCGGATTTCAATGGCACGTACAGTGCGTGTGTCGCGGCCGTCAATACGGGGCTCACCCGCCAGAATCTGGCCGCGAACGATCTTCGCTTCGATTTCAAACAGCAGGCCTTCGATGGCGACCGAATCAAACGCCACGCCTTCAGCCTTTAGGGCGGCCATGACTTCAGCGTAGGCGCTGCGGCAGGCTTGGGTACGGGCTTGTTTGTTGCGGATCTGGTAGGCAGCGACCAGCTTGTCCTTGGCCAGGCTGTCAATCTTGGCGATCAGCGCTTCGTCCTTGGCAGGGGCTTGCCAGTCCCACACCGGCTTGCCGGCATCGCGCACAAGTTCATGGATGGCGTTGATGGCGATCGCGCCTTGGGTGTGGCCAAACACCACGGCACCGAGCATGATTTCTTCAGACAGTTGCTGCGCTTCCGATTCCACCATCAGCACGGCGGATTCGGTACCTGCCACTACGAGTTCCATGGCCGAGTTCTTGCGGGCGGTCTGACCGGGGTTGAGCACGTATTCACCATTGACATAACCGACGCGGGCAGCGCCAATCGGGCCACTGAACGGCACGCCGCTGATCGACAGAGCTGCACTGACCGCAATCATGGCCGCAATGTCAGCATCCACTTCTGGGTTGAGCGACAAAGTGTGTACCACCACATGGACTTCATTGAAGAAGCCTTCGGGGAACAACGGGCGGATCGGGCGGTCGATCAGGCGGCTGGTCAGAGTTTCAAACTCGCTGGGGCGACCTTCACGCTTGAAAAAGCTGCCGGGAATCTTGCCTGCGGCATAAGACTTTTCAAGGTAATCCACGGTCAGCGGGAAGAAGTCCTGACCGGCTTTGCCTTCGGACTTGGCCACCACGGTGGCCAGCACCACGGTGCCATCCATGTCGAGCATGACTGCACCGCTGGCTTGGCGGGCGATCTCGCCGGTTTCCATGGTGACTGTGTTTTGGCCCCATTGGAAGGTCTTGCTAACTTTTTTGAACATCGTCATTTTTCTATCTCCTGAGAATTGGGGGGTGCAGGCCACCCGCCGAAGCCCGGAGCTGCAACACAGAACACGATGCCATTCCAGAGTGATGCGAGCTTGGCATGCTCACAATGCTTTGGAATGACACAGCTTCGCTCCGTTTTTGCCGTCTCCGAAGTAAAAAACGCCTGAGCTAGTAACCTAACTCAGGCGTCTGTCATTCTTGTCAAGCGTTTATTTGCGCAGACCCAGTTTGGCAATCAGGGCCACATAACGGTCGGCATCCTTGCTCTTGAGGTAGTCGAGCAGCTTGCGGCGGCGGCTCACCATGCGCAGCAGACCGCGACGGCCGTGGTGGTCTTTGGCGTGGGTTTTGAAGTGGGGAGTCAGCTCGTTGATACGGGCTGTGAGCAGGGCGACCTGCACTTCAGGGCTACCGGTGTCACCGACTTGGCGTGCGTTGTCTTTGACGACAGCGGCTTTGATGCTGGATGCGATCATGATGTTTCCTGTAAAAAATACAACTTGCGTCAGGCGCTGGAACTGCCCCTGACGTGCGGACTCCGCAACAACTGCAGAGCCTTCGAGTATAACCCGGGTCGTTTGGAAGGCGGGATGTCGCCATTTCAAAGTCGATTCAAACGGTTTGGGTGACTCGCCAACACCCCTACGCTTCACGTTTAACCCGGCACGGCGACTGGGTGATGGGCTTTTCGGAGGTAAAGGAGGAACCCGCGCAGCGGGCGGGGGACACGCAGCAAAGCGAATCGCCCGGCTGATTGGGCCAGCGCAGGCGTGAAACCAATAGCCCCACACCTCTGCCCTTGAAGCGACCCATCGGCTGGAATCACACCCGTTAAAAGCCCTCTTCCCGAGCAGCCGTCGGGCGGGGTTAGACAGCATGTCAGCCCAAACGGCTCAGGGCCGCTGCATGCGGCAGGTGGTGGGCTGCTCGGCTTCTGGCGCGCTCAGGGTCTTGATGACCCGAAAACCATAGCCCGAGCCTTCCACATCAAACTTCACGCCGGGGCTGCCCTGGCGCTCCATCACCCCCACCACCAGCGATTGCTGAAATTGGTGGTCGGTGGCGCGCATCGTCCCGCTCTGACCATAAAAGGAGACTCCAGCCCTTTCCAGCTTTGCGGCTACAGCTGAAGAATCTGTAGTACCGGCGGCTTCCATGGCCTGCACCAGCGCCTGCACCATGAGTTGCATGCGCATGTGCACATAGTCGTCTTCAGGCTTGGGAAAGCGCTGGAGAAACGCCTGGTAAAAAGCTTCGTTCTGCGGTGTGGCCACGTTGGGCAGCCAGTCGGCCACAGCCAGCACTTTGCCCACACCGGCCTCGCCGATGGCGGCTGGAGCCCCCAATGCGTTGCCATAGAAAGTGTAGAACTTGCCCTCGTAACCAATGTCTTTGGCGGCTTTGACCAACAGTGTCAGATCGTTGCCCCAATTGCCGGTGATGACCGCCTGCGCCCCGCTGGCCTTGATTTTGGTGACATAGGGCGTGAAGTCCTTGACACGCCCGATGGCATGCAACTCATCGCCCACGATGCGCACATCCGGGCGCAGTTGCGCCAACTGGCGCCGTGCCTCGCGTGCCACCGCCTGGCCAAAACTGTAATCCTGGCCGATGAGGTAGACGCTCTTGAGCGCGGTGTCGTCCTTGATCACCGACATCAGCGCACTCATGCGCATGTCGGCGTGGGCATCAAAGCGGAAATGCCAGAAGCTGCATTTCTCGTTGGTCAGACTCGGATCCACCGCCGCGTAATTCAAAAAGATCACCCGCTTGGCCGGTTCGCGTTCATTGTGTTTGTTGATGGCATCGATCAGCGCCGCCGCAACAGCGGATGAATTGCCCTGCGTGATCACCCGCGCGCCCTGGTCAATGGCGGCTTTGAGGGCGGTGAGCGCCTCTTCGGTCTGACCCTTGCTGTCAAAACGTTCGAGTTGCAACATGCTGCCGGGCGATGACTTGCCGGACAACTTGACCCCGCCCGCGGCGTTGACCCGCTCCACCGCCCACAGCAGGTTGCGGTACACCGCCTCGCCGGTGTTGGCAAAGGGTCCGCTCAAGCCCTCGATCAAGGCGATTTTGATGGGCGCCTGAGCGCTCTGGGCGAAAGCAAAAACCGGCAGACATAGCGCCAGAACCAGGCTTTTCAAGACCTGCCGAAAAAGAATAAACATCAGGACATTTCTCTTGAAAGTGATGGAGGCGCGCACAGATAGGGGTCTTGCGGCGCTCTCACAGTGAGGGGCCGTGCAGTTTACAAGGAGTTCAACCATGTTCTTTACCCCCACCACCCCCGCTGGCTTTCGCCGTCAAATTTACGCAGCAGCCGTCCGGCCCCAAGCCAATTTCATAGAGCCCAGCGCCGCATCGCGCAGCCAGCCCCCATCCGCTGTGGAGCAGGACGAGCAGTCTTTCACCCTGTCTTTTGACGTACCCGGCGTGAGCCGCGAGCAACTGGTGGTGGGTATCGAAGGCAACGTGGTGCGCCTGTCCAGTGTCGAGGGAGCGGCGCGCGCCTATCGGTTTGCTTGCGAACTGCCCCAGGACATCGATGCCGGGCAAAGCGCCGCCAAGCTGGAAAACGGCGTTCTGACCCTGAAACTGGCCAAAGTGGTGCCGGTGAGCCGTGTGACGGAGCTGGTGATTCACTGATCAACTGGCTGCCGTCGGGCATACCGACGGCGTTGATTCCGACCGTTATCGGAATTGGTTTTGCTGTTGCGATTCATTAATTTTGATAGCTGCTAGCGCTTATATTAAAAGGGCTAGAGGTCGATTTCTTATATAACCATCAAACACCAATCGAATCCAGCGGCCAACGTGGTTTGACATCAAACGCATAGTTCTCGTTGGCTGTTTGCTGGCCGGACTGCAGCCGCATGGCCGCGGCCATAGCGATCATCGCGCCGTTGTCGGTGCACAGGTACAGCTCGGGGTAATGCACCCGCGTGGCCAGCCGGGCACATTCAGCGTTGAGCTGCTCGCGCAGGGCGCGGTTGGCACCCACACCGCCAGCCACCACCAGGCGCTCGAGGCCGGTCTGATCCAGGGCTGTGAGAGATTTTTTGACCAGCACTTCCACAATCGCCGCCTGGGTGGAGGCAGCCAGGTCAGCCAACGTGGCTGGCGGCAGGTCTTGCGCAGCGCAGCCTTGTGCCTGCGCGCATTTGCCCACCTGCACCATCACCGCCGTTTTCAGACCCGCAAAAGAAAAATCCAGATCGCCGCTGTGTAACAAGGGGCGCGGTAACTTGAAAGCTTTGGGATTGCCCTGCTCCGCCAGTTTGGACAGCGCCTGCCCGCCTGGATAGGCCAGACCCAGCAGCTTGGCCGACTTGTCAAAAGCCTCACCTGCCGCGTCGTCAATCGTTTCACCCAGAATCTGGTAGCGCCCTACCCCATCGACACGCATCAGCTGCGTGTGACCACCCGACACCAGCAGCGCCACAAAAGGAAACTGCGGCGGATCAGTGCTCAAAAATGGCGACAGTAAATGCCCTTCCAGATGGTGCACACCCAGCACCGGCTTGCCCAAAGCCGCACCCAGGGCACAGGCCACGCCCGCGCCCACCAGCAGCGCACCGGCCAGGCCCGGGCCACGGGTAAAAGCCACCACATCGACATCGGCCAAGGTGCGGCCTGCCTCTTCCAATACCTGTTGCGTCAGCGGCAGGACGCGCCGGATATGGTCACGGCTGGCGAGCTCTGGCACCACGCCGCCATAGGCCTGGTGCATCTCGATCTGGCTGTAAAGCGCGTGCGCCAGCAACACGGGCAAGCCTTGCACAGGCATGTCCACCAGCGCCACGCCCGTTTCATCACACGAGGACTCGATTCCCAAGACACAAACATTTTTCGCCATAGCCAACAAGTTTAGGCGATGCGCCGGGGGTAGCTCGTCCCCTCAAACTCGGTGTTTTTTCAGCGAGCGCGGTGCGATCCAGACCATGGCAGACGAAAGGGCAACCAGCACCAGACCATAAAACAGCACTTGCAAACCTGCTGGCTGTGCGTCATAGCCCAAAAGGCTGTGGAGAAAGATTCCCAGCGGCTTGGACTGCGACAGAACATGGGACGTGTCCCACAGTGGCGCGCCCAGGCTTGGCAGCACATCGGCCTGAATCAGAAAGCGCGCTGCCTGCGATGCCATGCTGGCCGCCAGCAGCAGCACAAGGACTCCCGTGATCGAGAAAAACCAGCGCAACGGAATGCGCAACAACCCGGCGTACAACAGCGCGCCCACCAAGACACCCGCCGCCATCCCGCTTAAGCCACCGATGAACGTTGTGCGCAGACCACCTTCGCCGCTGGTCGCCAGACTGTAGAGAAACAGCACTGTTTCCGAGCCTTCACGCAAAACTGCCAACGCCACCACCACAAAAATCACCGACCGCTCGCGCGAACCATCGGTGATAGCGCGTGCCGTGCTGGCCGCGTGGGCGGCCATTTCACGACCATGCACTGACATCCAGATGTTGTGCCAGGCCAGCATGCCCACGGCCAGTATCAGAACACCTGCATTAAACAGCTCCTGACCCATCCCGCTGGCCAGGTTGGAAATCGCCTCCATGCTTGAGGCCACCAGTGCCGCGCCAGTAAGACCGGCGAGCACGCCCGCAGCCATCCATCGGCCGCGCAACGGAACTGCGCGCGTGGCCGCGGCCATGATGCTGATGATCAGCGAAGCTTCCAGGGTTTCACGAAAAACAATCACGGCAGCTGCAAACATGACGACCTCCGCTCATTTCACGACGATGGTGCCTTGGGCGGCGGCTTCGTTTTCGTGGTGTTCCTCGACAAATGCATAGCTGCCGGGCGTCAATGATCCCAGGTTGATGATGCCGGTGGATTTACCAGGAATGACTTTTTCGCGGCCCAACGATTTGCTTTCAAACTCTGCTGGCGTGGTGTCCATATTCACCACTTTCAGCCTGACCTTGCGGCCTGCGGGAAGACTTACCTCTTTCGGGGTAAATGCGTGATCCTGGATGGTCAGCACAAATTCAGCATCTTCAGCCAAAGCCGCTGTGGCGACCCAGGCCAGAAGAGCGACTGATAAGTAGCGTCTGGGCTCTCCATTTAACCGGAGTTGTGTGTAGACTCCTTTCATGACCCATCCTTATCCCCGTGCAGGCGCTCAGTACCCCGGTTCTCTAGGGGAGTTTCAGGCATGGTTTCAGACGGACGCGGATTGCCTGGATTAT
>CAIVHU010000071.1 GCA_903905735.1 uncultured beta proteobacterium | reverse complement strand
GTCGTAAGCGGCCTCGATCAGCGAGTCGTCCAGGCTTTCCAGTGCGCTGATCAGCGGAATCACCATGAACAGCATCGAGGTGTAGACCAGCCCGACCAGAATCGTGGCGTCGTGGTAGAGCATTTCCACTGGTGCCGGGGTCACGCCCAGCCAGACCAGCACAGCGGGCAACACGCCGGATTCGCGCAGCAAGATCATCCAGCCCAGCGTGCGCACGGTTTCACTGACCCAGAACGGAATCAGGCACATCACAAACAGCATGGATTTGGACCTGCCTTTGACCAGTTTGGCAATCGTCCAGGCCATCGGGAACGCCATCAGAAGCGTGATGGCCGTGGCCGCAATCGACATCAGCGCGGTGCGCATGAAGGTGTGCCAGTACAGCGGCTCGTCAATGAAGGTGCGGTACTGCGCCAGACTCGGCTCGTACACACGCGGTGCCACGCGGGCGCGCAACGACAAGATGCCCAACTCCACATGCGGCAGCACGATCAGTCCGATGAGCCACAGCAGCGCCGGGGTCAGCAGCAGCAAAAGCATCAGCCGCGCGGCGTGGCGCGAGGCATTGGGGGTGTCAGCTGAAGACATGCTCGTTGGCCGTGGTGCTTGCGGCAAAACACACGGCACGCTGCGGGTCAAAGCCAAAGGCCACAGTTTCGCCGACGCGCAGGTCAGCGAACTCACCCGTTTGCGGCAAGGCGATGCGGAACTCGGCATGCGACTGCGTTTCGTGCAACAGCACGGCAGAGTTGGCACCGTCAAACAGCAGGCTTTCCACCTTGGCACTGAAATGCGGCAAGCCCGCGTCCGTCAAGACCGAGGCGCTGCGCGCCAGCCGCGCCACTTCGGGGCGCACAAAGGCTTCGACGGCGTCACCACGGCTCACCTTGCCAATGGCGCGCGCCGGTAGCACCAGCCCGTCGGCGCTGGTCACCGTGACGGTGTTGCCCTGGACCTCGGTCGCGCGGCCCGCCACGCGGTTGTTGGCACCGACAAAACCCGCCACAAAAGGCGTCTGTGGCTCGTAATACAGCTGCTGAGGTGTGCCCACCTGCTCAAAACGGCCATGGTTCATCACCGCCACATGGTCCGACAGCACCAGCGCTTCAGACTGGTCGTGCGTGATGTAAACAAAGGTGGTGCCGAAGGCGGCTTGCAACTGCTTGAGCTCGATCTTCATGTGCTCGCGCAGCTTCAGATCCAGCGCGCCCAGCGGTTCGTCCAGCAGCAGCAACGTGGGCTCCAGCACCAGGCTGCGGGCAATCGCCACGCGCTGTTTTTGCCCGCCCGAGAGCTGATCGACACGCTTGTTTTGCGCCCCGGCCAGGCTGACACGCTCCAGCATGTCGCCCACGCGGCGTTTGATCTCGTCCTTGGCCACGCCCCGGCGCGCCAGGCCGTAGCCGACGTTATCGCCCACGCTCATCATCGGAAACAGCGCCAGATGCTGAAACACCATGTTCACCGGGCGCTTGTTGGGCGGCACGCCATTCATGGGCTTGCCGCCAATGAACACGTCGCCCGAATCCTGGCTCAGGAACCCGGCCACCATGCGTAACAGCGTGGTTTTGCCGCAGCCCGACGGCCCGAGGATCGAGAAAAAACTGCCGCGCGCCACCGAGAACGACAAATCGTCCACCGCGCGGAAAGCACCGTAGTGCTTGGCCACGCGGGTGGCTTGCAGGTCAGGTTGCGTCGCCCCTGAAGGCGCGGCCGCAACTGTCGTGGGAGAACTCAACGCCAAAGTCGATTAATTGGCGGCCTTGATGCGATCGAGCACACGGCCTTCGATGTCTTCCAGGCCAGCGGGCACCGCCGGGTACCACTTCACGTTTTTCAGCGCGGCTGCAGGGAAGCTGGCGGCAAACTGGGCTTTGAGCTTGGCATCCATCAACTGGTCAGCACCTTGGGAGGCAGTGAAGTTGCCCGCAGAGCCGGCCACCTTGGCGGCAATTTCTGGGCGCATCGTGAAGTTGATCCAGGCGTAGGCCGCTGCGTCGTTCTTGCCCTTGGCGGGGATGGCAAAGGTATCGATCCAGCCCATGGCGCCTGATTTGGGCGCGATGAACTGGATGTCAGGATTTTCGCTGTTGAGCTTCCAGCCACCCGTGTCCCACATCATGGCACCGACAATTTCGCCAGCACGCATGCCGTTGAGCAACTGATCCTTGTTGTCCCAGTAGAACTTGACGTTGGGCTTGCAGGCAATCATGGTCTTGCCCACGTCATCCATCAACTCGCCATAAGCTTTGGGGTTGTTGTAAAGCGCAAACGGGTTCTTGCCAGAGGCAAACGCAAACGCCAGCAGGGTCGGGCGCTTCAGGCGATAAGCGACTTTGCCGGCGAACTCGGGCTTGCACAAGTCAGGGTAATCGGTCATCTTGGCCAGCTTGGTGTTAACCACCAGCCCATCGGTGCCCCAGATGTCTGGCAGACCATAGACTTTGCCAGCCACCGTGGTGTTTTTCTTGGTAGCTTCCAGCATCGAAGGAATGAACAAATTGGTCTTGACCTTTTTCAGATCCATCGGCTTGTAAATGCCAAACTCGGCTTGCGGGCCGGCAATGCGGTCTTGCGACGGCTGGGCCAGATCAAAGCCGGCACCGCCGGTGGCGCGCAGCTTGGAGATCATCTCCTCGTTGTTGGACATCGTGATTTCGACCTTGTAACCGCTTTCCTTCTCGAACTGCGCCACCACATCAGCCGGCGCGTAACCATCCCAGGTCAATAGACGCAAGGTTTTTTCCTGGGCTTGTGCCACACCGGCACACGCCAGGGCAGCGATGCTGACAGCCATCAAAGAGAAGCGGATTTTCATGGTGAGTCCTTTGGGGTTGATGAATAAATGTTCGGCAGCCGACTCAATCTCGAGCCCTCTTGCCAACGCGCCAGAGTACGACACTTTAATGACATTTTGGTGTCACCGATAGGGCGGTGGCGTGAATCGCTGCGAATTACCTGAATGCCGGGAAAATCTTGCTATCGTTCGGTCAGGCAAGCCGTGTGGCGCAGCCGTTTTCAGGAGCAAATGATGGCAATGGATGTGGTGGATTACGAGATTTTTGGCAACGAGATGCAGTATGTCGAAGTGGAGCTCGACCCCGGCGAAGCGGCGGTGGGTGAAGCCGGAGCCATGATGTACATGCAGTCCGACATCCAGATGGACACGGTGTTTGGCGACGGCTCGCAGCAGGGCGGCCTGTTTGGCAAACTCATGGGCGCGGGCAAGCGGCTGCTCACCGGCGAGACACTGTTCACCACCGTGTTCCAGAACACGGGCAGAAGCAAGCAGCGCGTGGCGTTTGCCGCACCTTACCCGGGCAAGATCTTGCCGATGAATCTGGCGGAGCTTGGCGGCACGCTGCTGTGCCAGAAAGATGCCTTTTTATGCGCTGCCAAAGGAGTGTCGCTGGGGATTGCCTTCCAGAAAAAATTGGGTACCGGCCTGTTTGGCGGCGAAGGCTTCATCTTGCAAAAGCTCGACGGCGATGGCATGGCTTTCATCCATGCTGGCGGCACGCTGATGGAGCGCACCCTGGCACCTGGCGAAATGATGCGTGTGGACACCGGCTGCGTGGTGGCGTACCAGCCCGGCGTGGACTTTGATATCCAGTACGTTGGCAAGATCAAATCGGCGCTGTTTGGTGGCGAAGGCCTGTTTTTTGCCACCCTACGTGGCCCTGGCAAGATCTGGCTGCAATCCTTGCCGCTGTCGCGTCTGGCCAACCGCATCATGGCCTCAGCCCCTGCGGCCGGTGGGCGCTCGGTCGGTGAGGGCTCGATGCTGGGTGGCGCGGTGCTGGGCGGCGGCCTGCTGGGTGGTCTGCTCGGAGGTGAGAGTGACTAAGCCAGGTTGTTATGCCTTTTAGGCCTCTAGCCTTTTAAATACAAGCGCAAGAAGCTATTGAATCAGGAGTATTTATGCCAGTGATTGTGGTTGCCAACCCCAAAGGTGGCGTGGGCAAATCGACGCTTTCGACGCAGATCGCGGGCTACTTCGCGAGCCAGGGCCATGCGGTGATGCTGGGTGATGCTGACCGCCAGCAGTCCAGCAAACTCTGGCTGTCACTGCGGCCAGACACCGCGCGAGCCATCAGCAGCTGGGAAGTGGACCGCGACGACATCGCCAAGCCACCCAAAGGCACCACCCACGTGGTGCTGGACACACCGGCCGGGCTACACGGCAAACGCCTCAAGGACATCCTGAAGCTGGCGCACAAGGTGGTGGTGCCGCTGCAGCCCAGCGTGTTTGACATCTTTGCCACCAAAGATTTTCTGGATGAGTTGAGTGAGAGCAGGTACACATTGAGGACGCAGATCGGCATCGTCGGCATGCGGGTCGATGAGCGCACCCGCGCCGCCGAGGAATTGCGCAGCTTTGTCGAATCCACCGGGCTGCCGGTGCTCGGCTTCGTGCGGAATACGCAAAACTACATTCAGCTCGCCGCGCGTGGCCTCACCGTGTTTGACCTGGCCCCCGAGCGCGCGGTGCGCGACCTGGCGCAGTGGCAGCCGATTTGCGAGTGGCTGGATCAGTAGCCCAGTTCGTTTTTGTATCGCACCGCCAGAATCACAGTGATTTGACGGTCAAAGCCTCCCAATCTCCGGCGCTGAAATGGGCAAGGTCGTCGCAATCTGCGACCTCCTCACCCCAAATGCTTGCCCACAATCCCCGCCAGTTCAAACATGCTCACTTGTGGCTGGCCAAACACCGCTAGCAGCTTGGCATCGGCGTTGATGGCGCGTTTGTTGGTCGCGTCCTGCAGGTTGTTGGCCTTGATGTAGTCCCACAGCTTCTTGATGACCTGGGCGCGGGCGATGGGCTCACTGCCAATCACCGCTGCCAATGCCGCGCTGGGCGTGGAGCCAGTGCCTGCTGCTGGAGCTTTGCGCGGCGCTTTGGCGACGGCTTTGCTGGCGGTCTTGGTCGCCGTTTTCTTGGCGGTGGACTTCACAGAAGTTTTGCTGGCCGTTGCGCTGGTCTTCAAGCCTTTTGTGCCTGTAGCCCCCGTTCCACCTGCGCTAGTAGCTACTTTTTTCGCAGCAACTGCCGCACGAGTTAGCGGCGCGGCGGCGGTTTTGCGCGGCGGGAATTTGCTTGGTGCAAACTCGAAATTCACTTTGCCCTCGGCCGCGTCCCACACCAGCATGGCCTTGAAGGCGCGCCGGGTGCGCATGGACACGAACTTGTCGAGCAGATCGGTCTTGCCGGTGGCCAGCAGCTTGGTCATCTGCTCGCGCTCGACGGGTTGCTGCAGGATCACCTGGCCGGTCTTGAAGTCGCAACTGGGCGTGGGCTGCGCATCGGTTGGCACCGACTTTGCGCAGACGTAGTTCTTGCCGTGTTCAAACACCGCCGAGCCACATTTGGGGCACGAGCCGAGGCTGGTTTGGCCAGAGAAATCGACCAATTCGCCAGTTTCTTCGCCCTTCTTGTCGTCGCCAAAGTCAAATTCGAGCTTGTAGTTTTTGGCTTCCTCGTCAAACTTGATGACCATCGCGGCGGTGAATGGCCAACCGGCCTTGGAGCGGAAACCGTCCAGCGGGCCGATCTTTTTGTCGCGCAGGAATTGCTCCACCTCGGCCAGCTCAAAGGTGCGGCCAGCTGGGGTTTTGCCAAACGAGAAGCCGCAGCCGTCGCTTTGGCCATCGGCCCCGGTGCAGGCGTAACGGCGGTAGTTTTCCTTCACCACACCGCCGCAGTTGGGGCAGGGTGAACTCAGGGTGGCGTAGTTGCCGGGCACGGTGTCGCGGTCGTATTCCTTGGCTTTTTTGACGATGCGCTCAGTCATGGCGGCAATTTCGGCCATGAACTGGGCGCGGCTCAGTTTGCCGTGCTCCATCTGGTTGAGCTTGAATTCCCAGTCGCCGGTGAGTTCGGCTTTGGAGAGCTCTTCCACACCCAGGCCGCGCAAGAGCGTCATCAGCTGGAAGGCCTTGGCGGTGGGAATCAGCTCACGGCCTTCGCGCAGCATGTATTTCTCGGAGATCAGGCCTTCAATGATGCTGGCGCGGGTGGCGGGCGTGCCCAGGCCTTTTTCCTGCATGGCTTCGCGCAGCTCGTCGTCTTCCACGGTCTTGCCGGCGCCTTCCATCGCACCGAGCAAGGTGGCTTCTGAATACCGGGCTGGGGGTCGGGTTTTCAGACCCGCGGGATCGACCGACTCCGTCTTGACCCTTTCGCCGGGGGCGACCGGCACCAGGCTCTGGCCCTTGTCGCCGTCTTTGGCATCCGCCACCTCGTCGGCGGCTTCCTTGCCGTAAATGGCCAGCCAGCCCGGGCGCACCAGCACCTTGCCTTCGGTCTTGAAGTTGTGGTTGACTGGTGTGGCGGCAACCGTCGAAATCCGCGTGGTGACTTGGTATTCGGCACTCGGGAAAAACACCGCCATGAAGCGTTTGACCACCAGATCGTATAGCTTTTGCTCTGCTTCTGATAGCCCGCTGGGCGCTTGCAGCGTGGGGATGATGGCAAAGTGATCACTGACCTTGCTGTTGTCGAAAATCCGTTTGGACGGGCGGATGTAGTTGTTGTTCAGCGCCGTCAAGGCGTGCGGTGCCAGGTGCCGCATGCCCGAGTGGGCCAGCATCTCGAAGGTTTCTTTGACCACCGGCACGTAGTCTTCAGGCAGCGCGCGTGAATCGGTACGCGGGTAGGTCAGCGCCTTGTGGCGCTCGTAGAGGCTCTGTGCGATCGACAGCGTGGTTTTGGCAGAAAAACCGAATTTGCCATTGGCTTCACGCTGCAGGCTGGTCAGGTCAAACAGCAAGGGAGAAGCTTGGGTGGTGGGTTTGCTTTCTTCAGTGACAGTGGCTTGCTGGCCGCGCACCGCATCGGCAATGGCCTGCGCCTCGCGCTGCGTCCAGACACGATCGGCCTTCTTTTCTGCATCGTCGGCATCGCGCTTGTGTTTGGGGTCAAACCATTTGGCCGGGTAGTCGCCTGCTTGCGCGGCGAACGTGGCGTGGATTTCCCAATAATCGCGCGAGACAAAGCCACGGATCAGTTCCTCACGCTCCACCACCACGGAGAGCGTGGGCGTTTGCACCCTGCCCACGGTGGTCAGAAAGAAGCCACCGTCGCGCGAATTGAAGGCCGTCATGGCACGCGTGCCATTGATGCCGACCAGCCAGTCGGCCTCGGAACGGCAGCGCGCGGCATCGGCCAGCGGCTGCATCTGCGCGTTGGTGCGCAGGGCATTGAAGCCGTCGCGGATGGCTTGCGGTGTCATGGACTGCAACCATAGACGGCTCACTGGTTTGCCCAGCGGCTTGGCGCCACCCGCGTATTGCTCGATCAGCCGGAAGATCAGCTCTCCTTCGCGGCCCGCGTCGCAGGCGTTGATGAGTTGGCCCACGTCCTTGCGTTTGGCCAGTTTCACCACCGCGTTGAGGCGGGTTTTGGTCTTGTCCACGGGTTTCAGGTCAAAGTGCGGCGGAATCACTGGCAAGTGGGCAAAACTCCATTTGCCGCGCTTCACGTCATAGGCCTCGGGCGCTTCGATTTCCACCAGATGACCCACCGCGCTCGACACCACGTAGCTGTCGTTTTCGAAATGTTCGTCGTGCTTTTCGAACTTGCCCGCCACCGGGGTGAGCGCGCGGACGATGTCCTGCGCCACCGACGGCTTTTCTGCAATCACCAAGGTTTTACCGAATTCTGCGTTTTTCATCTGAATACAATCCCTGTGCTTCGCGGGCGCACACGCGCACCCATACGAGTTCACGATACCAAATTTTTCAACCGTGTCGAAAAAACCACCCGCAACCTCCCGCCGCATCCAGGTTCGCCGCTCGGGCATCCACGGCAAGGGCGTATACGCGTTGCAGGACATGGCAGCGGGCGAGACCATCATTGAATACACGGGTGAAATCATCACCTGGGAAGAGGCCTTGGCGCGCCACCCGCACGATCCGGCCCAACCCAACCACACGTTTTATTTTCACGTGACCGCGACCCGGGTGATTGACGGCGGCATCAAAGGCAACGCGTCGCGCTGGATCAACCATTCGTGTGACGGCAATTGCGAGGCCGACGAGCGCAACGGCCGCATCTTTATCGTGGCCCGGCGCGACATTGCTGCCGGTGAGGAACTGCATTACGACTACGGCCTGGTGCTCGATGAGCGCTACACGCCCAAGCTCAAGGCCGAGTTCCCCTGCTGGTGTGGTGTTGAAGGCTGCCGCGGCACCCTGCTGGCACCCAAACGCAAGCGCAAATAGGTTTATCGGTCCATGTCCGTGCCAGACATCACCCCGTGGCCCAGTGAAGCCATCTGGCAATCTGTTGAGCCGCGTTTACCGGGCTTCACGGTGGAAGTGGTGCCCGAGATCGATTCCACCAACGCCGAGCTGATGCGCCGCTTGCGCAGTGGCTGCCTGAACCCTGTGCTATTGATAGCAGAGCATCAAACCGCCGGGCGCGGCCGCATGGCGCGCCCGTGGCACAGCAGCCGGGGCGCTGCCGGTGTGCCAGGTCCGGGCACCTTGATGTTCTCCCTGGGTTTGCCGCTGGTCCCCAAAGACTGGTCGGGCCTGTCCCTGGCGGTGGGGCTGAGCTTGGCGCAAAGCCTGCACCCCGACATCCGTCTGAAATGGCCCAATGACCTGTGGTGGCAGCGGCGCAAGCTGGCCGGCATCCTGATTGAAACCGCCAATGCCGGGGCGGCCAACCGGGCTGGCAGTCGCTATGTAGTGATTGGCGTGGGTCTGAACATTCAACGCCCCATGGTCCCGGGGCTGTCCACCGAGCCTGCGGGCCTGGTCGAGTTGTTGCCGGGCATCAGCGCCGGGCACGCTTTGGCGTTGATCGCAGCACCGCTGATCGACACCGTCCAAACTTTCGCGCAGCAGGGTTTTGCACCGTTTCAGGAGCGTTTCAATGCCCGTGACGCGCTGATGCAGGTGGCCGTGAACCTGAGCGACGGCACCCAGGGTGTGGCGCAGGGGGTGGACGGCGTGGGCGCTTTGCAGGTACAAACGGCGCTGGGGCTGGTGCATGTGACCAGCGCCGAAGTCAGTGTGCGACCGCAGCCTGATTGGGCTGTCCGCCAGTTGTAGAGGGTTAGGCATGTTGCGTTTGATTGTTTTGGCTTTGCTGGTGCTCAACCTCGGTGTTTTCGCCCGTGGCCAGGGCTGGCTGCTGGCTTATGGCTGGGGCCCAACCCAGCAGCGCGAGCCGCAGCGGGTGGCACAACAGGTCCAACCGCAGGCGGTGACCGTTTTGGGCGCAGCCAGCAGTGCCCCGGCACCTGAGACACCGGTGTCTGCACCCATCCCGGCCCCCGTCACACCTCCAACCCCTACTGCGGCCCCGGCCGAACTGGTGGCGGCAACGTGCTGGCAAATGGCAGATATGGATGAAAAGCAGGCTGAAACGCTGCGCCCGCTGCTCAAGGCCAATTTTTCAGAAGGTGTCTGGGCGCTAGACGAGACCCGGGTGGGCGCACGCTGGATGGTCTATATGGGCAAATACAACAACCCGGATGACCTGGCCAAAAAGCGCGAGCAACTGGTGGCGCTGAAAGTGAAATTCTCGCCGCTGATCAATACCGCCAGGTCCCCCGGTTTTTCGCTGGGCGTTTTTTCGACTGAAGAGGCTGCCAATACAGCTTTGCAGGACGTGGTGCAGCGCGGCGTGCGTTCGGCCAAGGTGGTGCAGGAGAGGCCTGAAACCCTGCACTATCGTTTGCGCCTGCCTGCCGTGCGCCCCGCTGATCAGTCTGCACTGGATGTCATCAAGGCGGCCTTGCCCGGAAAAACGCTGGAAACCTGCCCGATTGCCGCAAATACGGCACCGCCGGTTTCAACGGCGTCGTCAGTTCCGGCATCAGCCGAACCACCCGTCTCCCGGCCCGCTGTGAGGTAACCGCGGCCCTATGCCACCCTCACTCTGGCGCGTCGTCGGGTAACACGGCGGTGAAGCGCACCACGAAACGCGCGCCCGGTGGTGTCTGGCCCGGCTTGGTGTCTTCCATGCTGACCTTGGCCCCATGCTGCTGGGCGATTTCCAGCACGATCGGCAAGCCCAGTCCGGAGCCATCGGCCTCGGTACCCAGCGCGCGATAAAACGGTTGAAAGATCAGCTCGCGTTCGGCCTCGGGCACGCCCGGGCCCGAGTCTTCCACCTGCAGCACCAGGGTGCGGCCGAACGGGTCGGTCAGTACCCGCGCGGTGATCATGCCAGGGGACTCCAGCGTGGACGGCGTGTAGTTGATGGCGTTATCGACCAGGTTGCGGATCATTTCCTTGAGCAGAGTGGCATTGCCCATTACGTTGACACCGGGTGTGCCCGGCTGGGTGCCTTCGTAGCCGAGGTCAATGTGTTTTTCCAGCGCGCGCGGCACGCTGTCGCGCACTACCGACATGCACAACTCGGCCATGTCACACATCGAACGCGGCATGGCCGAGCCGCTGCTCTCAGCCCGCGCTAGCGCCAGCAACTGGTTCACGCTGTGGGTGGCGCGGATGCTGGCGCGGCCAATCTGGCGCAGGGATTGTTTCAGGTCTTCGGCACTGGCACCCTCGCGTTGCGCCAGGTCAGCCTGCATGCGCAGCCCGGCAAGCGGAGTTTTGAGCTGGTGGGCGGCATCGGCCAGAAAGCGTTTTTGGGTGGCAATCGAGTCCGTCAGGCGCAGCAGCAGGTCGTTCACCGAATCCACCAGCGGGGACACCTCCAACGGCACTGCTTGCGCATCAATGGCGCTCAAATCGTCCGGTTTGCGCGCGCGAATGCGTTCTTCGAGTTGGCTTAAGGGTTTGATGGCCTGCACCAGTGCCAGCCAGACCAGCAGCACAGCCAGCGGCAGGATGACGAACTGCGGCAGCATCACACCCTTGACAATTTCGGTGGCCAGCACCGAGCGTTTTTCCATCGTTTCAGCGACCTGCACCAGCGCGGGCGGCACGTCTGTGAGGGGCAGGCTGACCCAGATATACGCCACCTTGACATCCATACCCTTGATCACGTCGTCGCGGATGCGGACCTCATCGAGGACGATTTTTTCTTCAACGGGTGGGGCGGGAAGCTCACGTTCGCCACTCAAAAGCTCCTGGCGTGAGCCCTTCACCTGGTAGTACACCGTGTCGGAATCGTCGGCGCGCAACAACTCGCGGGCCGGACGCGGCATGCTGAATTCAACCCGGTTGCCCCGCACGGTGATGAGCTGCGCCATGGCGCGCGCGTTGTATTCCAGCGCCCGGTCAAACGGCTTGCCGGCGATGTTTTGTGCCACCAGCCAGGTCAGCACCAGGCTCACCGGCCACAGGAGCAGCAGCGGCGTGAGCATCCAGTCCAGGATTTCGCCAAACAGCGAGCGCTGTTCGCGCTGAAAGACGTTCACGGCGCGGTGGAGAGGTATGCCTTATCCAGGAATTTTTTCGAGGCAATAGCCCAGTCCGCGCACGGTGGCGATGCGGATCGGGCCTTTTTCAATCTTCTTGCGCAGGCGGTGGATATACACCTCAATGGCGTTGTTGCTGACCTCTTCACCCCATTCGCACAGCCGCTCCACCAGTTGGTCCTTGCTGACCAGCCGGCCAGCGCGTTGCAACAGCACTTCCAAGAGGCCCAGCTCGCGCGCCGACAGTTCCACCATCACCCCGTCAATGGTCGCCACGCGTCCGCCCTGGTCATAAATCAGCGGGCCGTGTTTGATGGTGCTGCTGGCCGCGCCCATACCGCGGCGGCTGAGTGCCCGCACGCGCGCTTCAAGCTCCTGCAGGCTGAAGGGTTTGGCCATGTAGTCGTCGGCACCGAAGTCGAGCCCTTTGACGCGCTCTTCGACGCTGTCGGCGGCGGTGAGGATCAGCACTGGCAGCGACGAGCCCCGGGCACGCAGCTTTTTAAGTACCTCAAGACCGTGCATCTTGGGCAGACCCAGGTCCAGAATCAGCAGATCAAACTCGGTGTTGGTCATCAGTGCTGCATCAGCCTCGGTGCCGCTGGCGACATGGTCCACGGCTGCGCCCGAGCTGCGCAGGGTGCGCAGCAATCCATCGGCCAGAACCTGGTCGTCCTCGGCGATCAAAATTCGCATGCATGTCTCCTCAAAATGGCCTGTGTGGCCGGTTGCGGTGATGGACCCTGGGTGATGCTCGTATTTTTTTGGCCATTTTAGGCGGCGTAAGCTTCCAGTCCGATAGCAATCACCGTTGCCACTTCCGGGCCTACTGCCGCGCGCAATTCGACTTCGGTTTGTGCCACGGCTTCTTCAAAGGCTTGCAGCCAGGCGAGACCCGTGGCGGTGAAGATGACGCGGCGCGCGCGGGCATCCTGCGGGTCGTGTTCGCGCTGCACCAGCGCCCAGGCTTCGCACTGGTCCACCAGCTTGCCCATGGCCTGTTTGCTGACACCGGCACGTTGCGCCAGCTCGGTCAGGCGCGAGCCTTCCAGGGTCAGGTGTCGGGTGATGTGGATGTGTGAGGCGGTCAGGCTGCCGCGCGCCGCCAGGTTGGACAAGGCCAGCGGCACCCGGTCGTTGCGCGCCATGAGTTGCAACACGCGGGAATCAAAACGCTGTAGCGCCAGCGCCAGCCAGTGGCCCAGATGCGCTTGCCGCCAGCCGCTGTCCGTGGGTGAATGGGTCATAGCGTAAATAGTAAACCAAATTGACGAAAAATAGTCTTTTCAAATTTCAATACTGCTTATAAACTACTGTTCAAGCATGGCTCTGTTCGCGATAAGTCGTGTTTTGCTTATAAGTTATTGATTTCACTCATGCATCCGCACTCGTGTAAATCAAAAACCATACGTATCGCGAACAGAGCCTCAAGCATCCAGCCTGTAGTTATTGACAGACGATGCAAACCCTTTCAAAACCGACGACTTGTTGAACCTTCAGGAGAAAAGCCATGGACGCACCCGTTAAAGCCCCCACCCCAGTGAACGCCGAAAAAGCCAAAGCCCTGCAAGTGGCGCTGGCGCAGATCGAGAAGCAGTTTGGCAAGGGCACCATCATGCGTCTGGGCGAGGGCGAGGTGATTGAAGACATCCAGGTGGTGTCCACCGGTTCGCTGGGGCTGGATATTGCGCTGGGCGTCGGCGGTTTGCCGCGCGGCCGCGTCGTTGAAATTTATGGCCCGGAGTCTTCCGGCAAAACCACGCTGACTTTGCAGGTGATTGCCGAGATGCAGAAAACCGGCGGCCAGTGCGCGTTTGTGGATGCCGAACACGCGTTGGACATCCAGTACGCCCAAAACCTCGGTGTGAACCTGCAAGACCTGCTGATCAGCCAGCCCGACACCGGCGAACAAGCGCTGGAAATTGTCGATAGCCTGGTGCGCTCCGGCGCGGTGGACTTGATCGTGGTCGATTCGGTAGCGGCTTTGACGCCGAAGGCCGAGTTGGAGGGTGAAATGGGTGACAGCCTGCCGGGTTTGCAAGCTCGCCTGATGAGCCAGGCGCTGCGCAAACTCACCGCGCACATCAAGAAAACCAACTGCATGGTCATCTTCATCAATCAGATCCGCATGAAAATTGGCGTGATGTTTGGCAGCCCTGAGACCACCACCGGCGGCAACGCGCTGAAGTTCTACGCCAGCGTGCGCCTGGACATCCGCCGTACCGGCACCATCAAGAAGGGAGACGAAGCCATCGGCAACGAGACCAAGGTCAAAGTCGTCAAAAACAAGGTGGCACCCCCGTTCAAGACGGCCGAGTTCGACATCCTGTTTGGCCAGGGCATCAGCCGCGAAGGCGAAGTCATCGACATGGGGGTCAACGCCAACATCCTCGATAAGTCGGGTGCCTGGTACGCTTACAACGGCGAAAAAATCGGCCAGGGGCGTGACAACGCACGTGAGTTTTTGAAAGAAAACCCGGACCTGTCGCGCGAGATTGAAAACAAGGTGCGTGTGTCCCTGGGTATTCCGCTGCTGGCTGGCGGTGAGGCACCGGAGGCTGCTGCCAAAGTCACAAGCAAAAAAGGCCTCTAGCCTTTACAGAGTAAGCGCAAGTAGCTATGCTATGTGTAGTATTCGGAGCCGCTGGAACGTACGTTGAACCCCCTTGGGCCGACGTGACCGGGTTCGCGACGTATGGCATTTGACACACCCTCGCTCAAAGGCCGCGCGCTGCGCCTGCTCAGTGGCCGGGAATACTCGCGGCTGGAGCTGGAGCGCAAACTGGCCCCTTTTGAGGAGGAGCCGGGCAGCCTGGCACTGGCGCTTGATGACCTGCAAGCCAAAGGCTTTATCAGCGAGCAGCGCGTGCTGGAGTCGGTGGTGAACCGACGCGCGGGTAAGCTGGGCGCTGCGCGCATCAAGCAGGAGCTGCAAGGCAAAGGACTCGACCCGCAGGCAGTTGCCGACGCGATGACCGACCTGCGGTCCACCGAACTGGCACGGGCGCGCGAGGTCTGGCGCAAAAAGTTTGGTCAACCGGCCGAAGACGCAACCCAGCGGGCGAAACAAATGCGCTTTCTGGCCAGTCGCGGTTTTGCTGGCGACACCATCCACCGGGTGGTCTCTGGTGGTGACGACGACTGAGCGAAACGGTTGGTGTCTTGATCCTGGCAGACCGATACCGCTAGCGAGGTAGGGCCTTCGGGCGGCTGACGATTTCTGGTACCCCAGTATGAGGAAGCCGCCCGAAGGCCTTGCCTCGCGGGTTCTAAAAGGAAATTTCCCGCCTGACGCACCCAACGAAATGGCCTAAAGCCCCAACATCAGCTTCATGTTCTGCACCGCCGCGCCGCTGGCACCCTTGCCCAGGTTGTCCAGCCGTGCCACCAGCACCGCGTGGCGGAAGCTGTCGCTGGCATCCAGGTTGCCAAACACCCGCAATTCCATGGCATCGCTGCCATCCAGCGCCACCGCGTCAAGTTTGTTGTCAGCGCCTGTCTCCACCACTTGGACCCATTCACTTCCGGCGTAGTGGTCAGCCAGCGCCTGATGCAGGTCTGCCACAGACGGCTGGCCGGGCAACAGGTCCAGATGCAGCGGAATCTGAACCAGCATGCCCTGCTTGAAGTTGCCGACCGAGGGAACAAACAGCGGGCGGCGTGTCAATCCCGCATAGGCCATCATTTCCGGGATGTGCTTGTGCTTGAGGCCCAGCGCGTACAACTCATAAGCGGGGGCCTTGCCCTGCTCGTAGGCTTCGATCATGCTGCGCCCGCCGCCTGAGTAGCCACTGACCGAAGGCAGGCACAAGGGAAAGTCGGCGGGAATCAGCCCTGCATCGACCAGCGGGCGCAATAAAGCAATCGCGCCGGTGGCATAACAACCGGGGTTGGCGACGCGCTGGGCATTCTGGATGGCCTGACGCTGGCCAGCGCACAGCTCCGCAAAGCCATACACCCAGCCCGGCGCGGTGCGATGCGCCGTGGAGGCATCGATGATTTTGATGCTTTTTTGGCCTCTAGCCCTTTCAATATCTGCGATAACAGCTACTGATTCAATAGCTGCTTCGTCATGCAGGCAGAGCACCACCAGATCAACCTGGGCCATTAGCGCACGTTTGGCCGCTGCGTCCTTGCGCAGCTCGGGTGCGATGCTGACCAGCTCGATGCCCGGCATGCGCTGCAGTCGCTCGCGAATCTGCAAACCCGTGGTGCCGGCCTCGCCGTCGATGAAGATTTTTTGCATGGTGAACTCAAATCCTGAAAATGCGCCGCCTTGTAAGACTGCCTAAAGAATGATGCAGCGCACCATGATACAGTCCCCAACGTTTCGCCAAGCGCCGTCAAACCGTTGTCAAACAACGGTTTTCAGCTGCCCTTCCATCATCCGTTCCTGAGAGAGACCTCATGAAGATTCACGAGTACCAAGGCAAGGACATCTTGCGTCAAGCTGGTGTGCCGGTGCCTCGCGGCATTGCGGCGTTCACCGTCCAAGAAGCGGTCGAAGCCGCCCAGAAACTCGGCGGCCCGGTGTGGGTCGTCAAGGCGCAGATTCACGCTGGGGGTCGCGGCAAGGGCGGTGGCGTCAAGCTGGCGCGCTCGATTGACGAGGTGCGCAAGCTTGCTGGTGAAATCCTCGGCATGCAACTGGTGACACATCAGACCGGCCCCGAAGGCCAGAAGGTCCGCCGCCTGCTGATTGAAGACGGTGCCGATATCAAAAAAGAATATTACGTGTCTGCCGTTACCGACCGTGCCAGCCAGCGTGTGGCCATGATCGTTTCCAGCGAAGGTGGCATGTCGATTGAAGACGTGGCGCACGAGACCCCCGAGAAAATCATCACCGAAATTGTGGATCCCGCCACCGGCCTGACCGTGGCCCAGGCCACCAAGTTGGCCAACGCCATTGGTGTGCCAGCAGGCTCCACCGCGCAAGCCGTGGACGTGCTGCAAAAGGTCTATCAGGTCTATATGGACACCGACGCGTCGCTGGTGGAAATCAACCCGATGATTCTGGAAGGCAATGGCAACATCAAGGCCATTGATGCCAAGTTCAACTTTGACGACAACGCCTTGTTCCGTCACCCCGAGATCGTGGCTTACCGTGATCTGGACGAAGAAGATCCGGCCGAAGTGGAAGCCAGCAAGTTTGACCTGGCCTACATCAGCCTGGACGGCAACATTGGCTGCCTGGTCAACGGTGCCGGTCTGGCCATGGCCACCATGGACACCATCAAGTTGTTTGGTGCAGAACCCGCCAACTTCCTGGACGTGGGTGGCGGCGCCACCCCCGAGAAGGTGACCGAAGCCTTCAAGATCATGTTGAAAAACCCGAAGGTCAAGGCCATCCTGGTCAACATCTTTGGCGGCATCATGAAGTGCGACACGATTGCCACCGGCATCATCGCTGCCTGCAAGGCGACCAACCTGAACGTGCCGCTGATTGTGCGCATGAAGGGCACCAACGAAGAATTGGGCAAAAAGATGCTGGCCGACAGCGGCCTGCCCATCATTTCCGTGGACACCATGGCAGAGGCCGCGCAAGCGTCTGTCAAAGCGGTTGCAAAATAAATTGGCGGGTCAGACCACTCGCTAAAGCGATGTGCTCTGACCCCAACTGACTAGGAACAAACATGTCTATTTTTATCAACAAAGATACCAAGGTCATCACCCAGGGCATCACCGGAAAGACCGGTCAGTTCCACACTGAAAAGTGCCAGGAATACGCCAACGGGAAAAACTGCTTTGTGGCCGGTGTGAACCCCAAGAAGGCCGGCGAGTCGATCTTTAACATCCCGATTTACGCCTCGGTCAAAGAAGCCGCGGCTGAAACGGGTGCCACCGTCAGCGTGATCTATGTGCCGCCAGCCGGTGCTGCTGCGGCCATCTGGGAAGCCGTCGAGGCGGAACTGGACCTGGCGATCTGCATCACCGAAGGCATCCCGATCCGCGACATGCTCGAAGTGCGCAACCGCATGAAGGCTCGGGTAGCCGCTGGCGGCAAGAAGACCCTGTTGCTCGGCCCGAATTGCCCCGGTCTGATCACGCCTGAGGAGATCAAGATCGGCATCATGCCTGGTCATATTCACCGCAAGGGCCGCATCGGCGTGGTCAGCCGCTCCGGCACGCTCACCTACGAAGCGGTGGCGCAACTCACCGAAATCGGTCTGGGACAAAGCACCGCCGTGGGGATTGGTGGCGACCCGATCAACGGCTTGAAACACATCGACATCATGCAAGCCTTCAATGACGACCCGGACACCGATGCCGTCATCATGATCGGTGAAATTGGCGGCCCGGACGAAGCCGAAGCCGCCCGCTGGTGCAAGCTCAACATGAAAAAACCCATCGTCGGCTTCATCGCCGGGGTGACGGCACCTGCTGGCAAACGCATGGGCCACGCCGGTGCCTTGATCAGCGGTGGTGCCGACACGGCCGAGGCCAAGCTGGCGGTGATGGAAGAGTGCGGCTTCAAGGTCACCCGCAACCCGTCCGAGATGGCCAAACTGCTCAAAGCCATGTTGTAAGGTCTGAACCATGTTCTGTCGCCAGGCTTCATTTGGCGGCATTCAAAGCCGGTTGCCCATCAGGACAAGCCGGCTTTTTCATGTGTACACGGAGCTGGCGCCGCAAAAAGCCGCCTTTGGGGCTGATGATGTCGGGTTTGGCGCGGCATACTCGATTTATGATTGGCAAATGCCAGCGCTTGTCGGGGCGAATGGATGGGGTGATCGCATCGTCCAATGTCACGGCAGGTCGCAAGCAGGTATTTTTATAAAAACGTGTCCTGGCCCGTCGTTGAGCCATTCCATAGGAGAACGCTGAGGTGATACCGACCAGCACCGCTTGTGCCTGGGGCTTGAGCAGCCCGCGTCACTGGCAGGATGGCGCTCTCCTGCGCTAACAATCATCATGCACTACAGTTTTCATGCGCTGACCGACTCTGGCCTGGTGAGAAGCAACAACGAGGATGCTCTGGCCTTTGATACCAATCTCGGTGTCGCCGTGCTGGCCGATGGCATGGGTGGTTATGCCGCCGGTGAGGTGGCCAGCAGCATGGCGGTCCTGTTTGTCAAGGCAGAGCTGGTGCGTTGGCTGGCGGCCAATGGCAGCCACCTGAGTACCAGGCAGTTGGCGCGGGTGATCGAGATGTGCTTTGATGAAGCCAACCTGTCCATTCTGAATGCCGCCATCTCCAACCCACATTACGCCGGGATGGGGACGACCCTGGTAGCGGGCGTGTTCAACGGCTCGCGGCTCGTTCTCGGGCATGTGGGTGATTCGCGTTGTTACCGGTTGCGTGGTGGTGTCCTGACTCAGATCACCAAAGACCACTCGATGCTGCAGGAGCAGGTGGATGCTGGCGTATTGACCCAGGAGCAAGCAGCCCATGCGCCCGGCAAAAATCTGCTGACCCGCGCTTTGGGGGTCGAGGAGATCGTCCGCACCGAGATCCACGAGCATCATGTTGAGCAGGGTGACCTGTACCTGATGTGCTCCGACGGGCTGACGGATATGTTGAGTGACGCCGACATCCTGCAGGTCTTGAACGGCAACAAGCAACTGGCACTGATCGCCACTGAACTGGTGGCGCGTGCCAATCTCCAAGGTGGTCGCGATAACATTTCTGTCTTGTTGGCACAGGCAGACAGGTCGGCAGAAAAATCCGGTTTAATCTCACGATTGTTCAGCAGGCCCTAGTATTGGGATGGTGGTGGGGCCGATCAAACCCATATACTGTGTTGTACAGGAGGTAGTCATGCCCAAAATAACCGTGATGATGGACGGCAACGTCCACAGTGAAGTCACGCTGACGAAAGAGCGCACCACCATTGGGCGTCGCCCGTACAACGATGTGGTGATCGAGAACCTGACCGTCAGCGGCGAACACGCGGTGCTGGTGATGGTGGGTGATCAGGTCACCGTGGAGGATCTGCACAGCACCAATGGCACCTACATTGATGGCAAAGCGGTGAAAAAGCAGGTGTTGCACCATGGCGATGTCATGGACATGGGTAAATACAAAGTCAAGTTTGAAGCGCCGCCTCAGGCAGATGAATTCGAGCGCACCATGATGTACAAGCCGCGTGTGACTGCGCAAACGCCTGCAGCTGCCGTGGCGAGCGCGGCGCTGAGCGTGCCTGAGTTGAAAGGGGCCATCAAAGTGTTGTCAGGTGCTGCAGCAGGCCGGGAAATGGCTTTGACCAAGGTAGTCACCACCGTGGGCAAGCCAGGCGTTTCCGTCGCGGCCATCACCCAGCGTCGCCACAATTTCTTTGTTCACCATGTGGAAGGTCAAGACCGCATGACCCTCAACGGCGATACCGTTGGTGCGGAGCCTGTGGTGCTGAAGCATGGTGACCGGATCAAGCTCGCGGGCACGGAAATGCAGTTTCTCCAAAGCTGACCGATGGCCTTGGTTGAAATGGTAGAGTCAAATTTTGTTCACACCGGAACGCGCCACCCCGTTTGAGATCAGACCCTCATGAACACGGTCCTCAAACTTCACAACTCGGAGCGGGTCGGCATGACCTTTGAAGCGCTTTTTTACAAGCAACTTCAGCATGTCACCGCGCGTATTCATGAGACCGACAATATCGAGCAGATCATGTTGGAGGCCAGTGCTGACATCTGCAAACTCTTCAATGCTGACCGCCTCACCCTGTATGTGGTCAACGAAGACCAGACCGCCATCATCTCCAAGGTCAAGACCGGCCTCAACAGCAGTCGCGACCTGAAACTGCCGATTTCGCCGCAAAGCATTGCAGGTTATGTTGCCTTCAGCCACATGCTGGTCAACCTGCCCGATGTGCATGACGATCAGTCCCTGAAAACCATTCACCCGGCCTTGTCGTTCCTGAAAGAGGTGGACAAGCGCTCCGGCTACCGCACCCGTCAGATGATGGTGGCCCCGATTCTGGAGGGGGAGACGCTCTACGGCGTGCTGCAGGTCATCAATAACAAGAGCGACAAACCCTTTGGTGACTTGGAGGTTGAAGGTATTTCGCAGTTGTGCAAGACACTGGCCACGGCGATCAAACACCGCATGCAGGGGGCCGAGGAGGGCGTTCGCCGGATGGTGACCAAGTATGACGGACTGGTCTCCGACGGGGTGATGACAGCTGCCGAGTTGCAGCAATGCCTGCAGGACGCGCGGGCACAAGGGCTCACAGTCGAGAACCTCCTACTGACCCAGTACCAGGTGCGTTCGGCGCAGATCGGGCCATCGCTGGCCAAGTTTTTCGGTGTGACTTATGAGCCCTGGACCGAAGGACGCATCCGCTCGGAAGCGCTGCATGGCGCACTCAAACGTGAATTCATTGAAGAGCAGGGCTGGATTCCGCTGGAAGACTCGCCCGCAGGGCTGGTCATCATGTGCCTGGACCCTGAAGCCGTCCGCAGTTCGCGCATCGTGCAGCAAGTGTTCCCGCGTATCACCAAGTTTGCCTACCGGGTCACGACGCACACCGAGTTTCGCGACACCATTGGGCAGATTTTTGGTGTCGAGCTGGTGGGTGGCAGCATCAGCGAGATGCTGGCCGACATGGACAGCGGCCCGATGGATGAAGACGGCGGCATCAACGACGCGCTGGAGTCGGCGGCGGCCGACAACGAACTGGTCAAGTTTGTCAACAAAGTGATCGTCGATGCGTACCACCAGGGTGCGTCAGATATTCATATCGAACCGATGCCTGGCAAGTTCAAAACCGGCATCCGCTTCCGTATTGACGGCTCGCTGATGCCCTACATCGAGGTGCCCTCACACTTCCGGCAGGCGATGGTCACGCGGCTGAAAATCATGTGCGACCTGGACATCTCCGAACGCCGCAAGCCGCAGGACGGCAAGATCAAGTTCAAGAAATACGGCCCGATCGACATCGAGCTGCGGGTGGCCACCATCCCGTCAGCCGGGGGTGTGGAAGACGTGGTGATGCGGATTCTGGCCGCCGGTGAGCCGATTCCGCTGGACAAGCTGGGCCTGACCGCGCACAACATGGCGCGGGTGATGCAGACGATCGAAAAACCCTACGGCCTGTTTTACGTGTGCGGCCCCACCGGCTCGGGTAAAACCACCACGCTGCACTCGATCCTGAAGCACCTCAACAAGACCGACACCAAAATCTGGACTGCTGAAGACCCGGTGGAAATCACCCAGAAAGGCCTGCGCCAGGTGCAGATCAACCGCAAAGCGGGCATCGACTTTGCGCTGATCATGCGGGCTTTTTTGCGGGCGGACCCTGACATCATCATGGTGGGCGAGTCGCGCGACCACGAAACCGTGGCCATGGGCGTGGAAGCATCGCTGACCGGGCACCTGGTGTTCTCCACCCTGCACACCAATTCCGCGCCCGAGTCCATCACCCGGCTGCTGGACATGGGCATGGACCCGTTCAACTTTGCCGACGCGCTGTTGGGTATTCTGGCGCAGCGCCTGGCCAAGAAGCTTTGCGCCTGCAAAGAGACCTATGTGCCTGACCACGAAGAGCTGCGCCTGTTTGCCATGGAGTATGCCGAGGAATTGCGGCACTCGGCCGTCTGGGCGGATGATTACGAAGTGCAACTGGCCAAGCTGATCGCGGGCTGGAAGCAGCAGTACGCCGACAACGGCCAGCTGCGGTTTTACCGCCATGTGGGTTGCGACAAGTGCAACCAGACCGGCTACAAGGGGCGGGTGGGTCTGCACGAGTTGCTGATTGCCGATGATGGCATCAAGAAGCTGATTCAGGAGCGTGCCCGTGTCGCCCAGGTGTTTGCGGCTGCGGTGGAAGGCGGCATGCGCACCCTGAAGATGGACGGCATGGAAAAAGTCATGATGGGCCTGACCGACCTGAAGATGGTGCGCTCGGTCTGCATCAAATAAGGCTTGCCTGCCGGTTCAGCCCGTTGGCCCGGTGTTTCTGGTCGCCCTTGCCCGCCGGACGGGGCCAAGGTTTTATAAGCTTTTTACGCCTCTAGCCCCCGTTCCATTTGGGCTGGCAGCTATATTATTAATAGCTACTACAGATTGTTGGCAAACAGCCTGCGCATCACCCGGTCCTTGAAGCTGTGCACCTCTGCCAGCCCCAGTCGCTCCAGGTAGGCCGGGGGCGCTTCCTTGCCTTCCCACAGGCTTTTCAGTGCCATGCCCAGCAGTTCGGAGGGGTGCTGGCTGGCGTGTTTGAGCTTTTTCATGGCGCGCACCATGTGCAGTTCATCTTCAGTCAGGTCGGTGCCAAACGGGAAGTCGGGCAGCAGCCCTGCCTCTGACCAGGGTTTGAGTTTGGCGGCAATGACCTCGGGCAGGTTGTGGCGGAAGCACTCGGGCACCTCGTAGTCGGCTTCGAGCTTGCCATTCGCCTTGGCCTGCTTCACCAGCTCGGCCTGGAAGCGCGAATCTGCCACCGCAATCAGTCGCTTGACCACCTCGCTGTCGGAGCGTCCGCGCAGTTCGGCCACGCCGTATTCGGTGATCACCACATCGCGCAAATGGCGCGGGATGGTGACGTTGCCGTAGTTCCAGACGATGCTGCTTTTCAGACCGTCCTTGTTGTCGTGCGTGGCGCGCAGCATCATGACCAGACGGGCATCGTGCAGTGCGTGACTCATGGCGACAAAGTTGTATTGCCCACCCACGCCGCTGACCACCTGACCCGACTCCAGCGTATCACTGGCGGCCGCACCCAGCAGCGTCATCACCATGGTGGTGTTCATGAACCGGGCTTTGCGGCGCTGCGCGCGTTTGAGTGCATCGTTGCCATACAGCTGGTTGATGAAGTCGATGTCAGTCATGTCGATCTTGGCCAGGTCCTGTGGTGCCATGGTGCGCAGGCGCTCATAAAAGTCGCGCGGGCCAATGAAGAAACCACCGGTCATGAAGATGCCATGCAGCAGCCGCGAGCCCAGCATGTGCTGGCTGACGCATTCCAAACTGGCTGGCTCGTTCAGGTTGTTGCTGCAGTGGTGCTCGCCGCAACGAAGTTGCTGGCCGTTCAGCGCGACCTGGGCACGCAGAATACCGAAGTACTTGAGGAACGACAGATCGTCGTGGGACAGTGGTGAGCGCACGCGCCCGGCCTCCAGCAAGGCCTGCAGCGTGTCGGGGGTGACGCTCTCGTCCGGAATGCGTCCGCTATTGAGCAGTTGTTGCAGCACGGCATCGTCATACACCTCGCGGCGGATGATGCCTGCTTCGATCAGCCGCAAAAACGCGTTGACCAACATTTCCGAGCAACCGTACAGCCCGACATCAAAACGCCCCAGCTCTCGCCTGGTCAGCCCGGTGGGGCAAATGGCTTCCAGGATATGGCGGTACTCCGCGCCGTGGCGATCGCGCACGATCAGCGATTGGCCGATGGCATCGCCCAAAGAACCGATACCGATCTGCAGCGTGCCGCCGTCAGCCACCAGGCTGGAGGCATGCAGGCCAATGGCGTAATCAGCCGCGCTGACCTTGTTGTTGGGCGGCGCGAAAATATCGTGCGTACCGGCCGGGTCGGTCACCACCACGTCAAAAAATTCCGGGCTGAGCTCGGCACCGTTGGGCATGAATGGCATCTTGTGGTTGATCACACCGATGGCCATCACTGACTGGCCCGCAGCGCGCACGCTGTGCAGAACGGCCGCGCTGATATCAGGGTTGCTGGAGAGACTCAGGCGCAGGCTGCTGCCCTCGCCCTGCGAGCCCACCGCTTGCGCGAGCACATTCATGCCCTGCACTGCCATGTCGCGCGCGGCGTAGGTGTAGTTGGTGGAGATATGGCCCATCTGCGCTGCGGCATTGCCCAGGTAGTCGCCGGTTTTCATGAAGAACTCCTGCACCTCGATGTTGGGCGGCAGGTGGCCTGCGCGCAGGTCTTTGACGTAGTCCATGTCCGGGTAGTCGCCGAAAATGCGCTCGACCAGTGGCTGCAGGAAGTTTTTTTCTAGGTCGCTGTGACCCACCGGCTTTTCCAGGGACAGGGCGGTGATGATGCGCAGGCTGCGCGTTGGGTCGGCCTTGATGCGCCTGTAGAGTGCGTTGACCAGCGGGTTGGGTTTGCCCACACCCAGCGGAATGCCCATCACAATCTGGCCGTCAACGGTGGCCAGAATGTGATCCACACAGGCTTCTATGGACGGGATAAACAAAGGGGCAGTCATGTCATGTCTCCTGGCGGCTTGGGCGCAAAGATTTTTATAAGACTTGAATTTTCGCGCTTTGACGCACAATTAAGCAATCGAAATTACTTGTCTGGACGCGCCACTCTAAGCTGTAGCGTGTCTGCACACTAGGGAACGATCTTGACGACGACAGACCATCACAGTTGCTACTTATGCTCCCGGCGGCGGTTACTGCTACAGGGCACAGCCTTGTCACTGCTGGTGCCTGGCACCCGTCTGCAGTTGGTGCATGCGGAAGGTGTTGATGTGGGCCGCAACTCGGTTTTCACCAATTTGGTACCTGCAGAAACCATCGAGTCATCTGCCGCGCAGCAATACGCCCAGATGCTGCAGCAGGCTGCGGCCCAGAAGGCGCTGGCAGGCCGGGATCACCCTCAGGTCAGACGCTTGCGTACCGTGGCGCAAAAAATCATTCCCCACGCTTTGGGCTGGAACCCGCGCGCACGCGACTGGAATTGGGAAGTGAACCTGATTGGCAGCAAACAGATCAATGCGTTCTGCATGCCGGGCGGCAAGATTGCGTTCTACACCGGTATTCTGGATCAGCTCAAACTCACCGACGATGAAGTGGCCACCGTGATGGGGCACGAAATGGCGCATGCTCTGCGTGAACACGCCCGCGAGCGCATGGGCAAGAACGCGGCGACAGGCATCGGTGCCACGCTGCTCAGCCAGTTGCTGGGTCTGGGCCAGTTGGGCCAGACGGTGACCAATTACGGTGCCCAGTTGCTGACCTTGCAGTTCAGTCGCAGCGACGAGTCCGAAGCCGATCTGGTCGGCATGGAACTCGCGGCGCGCTCCGGGTTTGACCCTCGCGCCGGTGTGAGTCTGTGGCAAAAAATGGCCATCGCCAGCAAGGGTGCACCCCTGCAATGGCTATCGACCCACCCGGCGGGCAACACCCGCATTGCCGATATCGAGGCCAATTTGCCCAAGGTCTTGCCCTTGTACTCGCGCGCCAGGGCTGGCTGAGGCTGCGCCAGGGAGCCGGTAAGCGCGCTGGATCAGTCGGCTTTGAGCGCCAGCGCCAGTTTGTAAAGCGCGTTGCGCGGCTCGCCGGTTATATCGGCGGCCAGTTTGACGGCAGTTTTGAGCGGAAGCTCGGCCAACAGCAGTTTCAGCACGCGGGTGTCGGGCTCGCTGCCGGTGGTCAGCGCGGCGGGATGCAGTACCAGGGCAAATTCACCACGCAGGTGGTTGGCATCGGCAGCCAGCCAGGCCGGGAAACTGCTGGCCGGAAAAGTCGCTATCTCTTCAAACTGCTTGGTCAATTCGCGCCCGATGGTCAGTGGCCGCTCACCTAAGACGGCCATGGCTGAGGCCAGAGCCTCAATGCGATGAGGCGCCTCCAGCAACACCACCGCACGCAACTCGCCCGCCAAATCCTGTATGGCCTGGCTGCGCTCGGTGGCTTTGGAGGGCAAAAACCCGGCAAAGACAAAACCCCCTTGCGCGGGCGAATCCGCCGTGACACCCGCCGCACTCAGCACCGTGGTCACACTGCTGGCACCGGGCATCGGCACCACGGTCACGCCAGCCTGGCGCACCCCGGCCACCAGGCGTGCACCGGGGTCGCTGATGGCTGGGGTGCCCGCATCACTCACATAAGCCACCCGTTGACCCTGCTGCAGCTGCTCCAGCACCGTCTGAACCGCCTGGGCCTCGTTGTGCTGGTGCACTGCCAGCAGCTGTGCCTGCTGCTTGTCGATGCCATATGCCCGCAACAGCGCTTGGGTATGGCGCGTGTCCTCACAGGCCACCACATCGGCGAGTTGCAGCACATGCAGCGCGCGCAGGGTGATGTCGGCCAGGTTGCCGATCGGCGTGGCCACCACATACAGAGCCGCCAGCGGATAATTCTGGCTGGCGCAAGCATCGTGAGCTGCTTGCAGGGCAGGTGCAAACGTGCTAGTGATGCGCGAAGCGGGGGGCGTGTTCAACATGGGTCTTCTTTCGACAAAAGTGCAGCTCAAACCCCGCACCACCAAACAGGCGGGAGATGCGGCTGAAGCGCTGGCGCTGCAGCATTTGCAGCGCGCCGGGCTGGTGCTGCTGGAGCGCAATTATCGAACCCCGGGTCGAGGTGGCGGCGAGATTGACCTGATCATGCGCGCACCGGACGGTACTTGTGTGTTTGTCGAAGTGCGCCAGCGCCAAAGCGCCAGCCACGGCGGTGCGGCCGGCAGTGTCAGTGCCCTCAAGCAACGCCGCATCGTTTTTGCTGCGCGCCATTACTTGATGCGTCTAACCCGCCTGCCGCCATGCCGGTTTGATGTGGTGGCGGTGCAGAGCGGTGTTGTTGAGTGGTTGCAGGGTGCGTTTGATGCCATGTAGGTTGCCTGACCGGGGTGGAAGGCTCGACCTGCCAATGGCGTAACGCTTTGTGACAACCCCTGTCGGCATGGGTCTTTTAAGGCTTGGTTAAGCCGTAGCCGGGTATCATCGCGCCCATGCTTGAGCAACGTATCCAACAACATTTCATCGACAGTGCCGACCTGAAGTACCAGGCTGCGCCCCTTCTGAGCAAGCCAATTGCCGACGCCGTGCAGGCCTTGTTGACCTGTGTGACCAGCGGCGGCAAGGTATTGATTTGTGGCAACGGTGGATCTGCAGCCGATGCGCAGCACTTTGCCGCCGAATTTGTCGGCCGCTTTGAGCGCGAGCGCCCCGAGCTGGCCGCCATTGCGCTTACCACCGACAGCTCCATCCTGACTGCCGTGGGCAACGACTACGGTTTCAGTGTGATTTATTCGCGCCAGGTGCGTGCGCTTGGGCAAGCCGGGGACGTGCTGATTGCCATCACCACCAGCGGCAACTCCGACAATGTGCTCAAAGCCGTTGAGGCGGCGCATGAGCGTGATATGGTGGTGATTGGCCTGAGCGGTCGTGGCGGTGGCAAGATGACGCGCGCCCTGCGCGACACTGATGTGCATATTTGCGTGCCGCACGACCGTACTGCGCGTGTTCAGGAAGTTCATCTGCTGACGCTGCACTGCCTGTGCGATGCGGTGGATGATTTGTTACTCGGAGACACAGAAAGCACCTTATGACCTATCCCACACGACGACTCTTGACCCTGCTGACAGTCACCGCTGTCATGAGCGGCAGCCTGACGGCCTGCTTTCCCGTGCTCATGGGCGGTGCCGTGATGACCGGTTTTGTCGCCACGGATCGCCGCACCTCCGGTGCCCAACTGGAGGACGAGGGCATTGAGTTGCGCGCTGCCAGCCGTATCCAGGACAACCTGGGCGAGCGTGTGCATGTCAATGTCACCAGTTACAACCGTCGTGTGCTGCTGACCGGCGAAGTGCCCACTGCGCAGGACCGCCAGCTGGTCGAGCAGGTGGCGTCGCGTGTTGAGAATGTGCAATCAGTGGTGAACGAACTGGCCGTGCTGGGCAACTCGACGCTCTCGCAACGCTCTTCCGATACGCTGGTCACCGGTCGTGTCAAAGCCGGTTTTGTCGATGCCAAAGACCTGTTTGCCAACGCCTACAAGGTGGTGACCGAGCGTGGCATTGTTTATTTGATGGGCCGGGTCACCCAGCGTGAGGCAGACCGCGCCACAGACATTGCCCGCTCCACCAGTGGTGTACAAAAAGTGGTTCGGGTATTCGAGATCATCAGCGAAGACGAATTGCGCAATACGTTGCCGCAGCCCGCGCCGGCTGACACCAAGAAATAGCCTGCGGCTATTTCAGGCGTTTGATGAGGCTGGAGGTGTCCCAGCGCCTGCCGCCCATCTGCTGCACATCGGCGTAAAACTGGTCCACCAATGCGGTGACGGGTAGTTTGGCGCCGTTGCGCCGCGCCTCATCGAGCACCAGGCCCAGGTCCTTGCGCATCCAGTCCACCGCAAAGCCAAAGTCAAACTGGCCCGCCACCATGGTTTTGCCACGGTTGTCCATCTGCCAGCTCTGTGCCGCGCCTTTGCCGATCACGTCGAGCACTTGGGTCATGTCCAGCCCGGCACTGTCACCGAAGGCAATGGCTTCTGCCAGACCTTGCACCAGCCCGGCGATACAGATCTGGTTGACCATTTTGGCCAGTTGACCCGCGCCGCTGTCGCCCAAGCGTGTGAAGGCCTTGGAGAAGGCCATAGCCACGGGCCGAGCGGTGTCAAACGCCGCCTGGTCGCCACCGCACATCACAGTGAGCACGCCGTTTTGCGCCCCGGCCTGCCCGCCCGATACCGGCGCGTCGACAAAGTGCAAGCCCAACTCCTTGGCACGGCCATCCAACTCGCGCGCCACATTAGCGGACGCGGTGGTGTGATCCACCAGCACCGCGCCGGAGCGCATACCGGCAAACGCACCATCAGCGCCCAGTACCACGCTGCGCAGGTCCTCGTCATTGCCGACGCAGCAAAAAACCAGCTCCGCACCAGCAACAGCCTGGCGGGGTGTTTCTGCATAATTTACAGCATCTTTTTGACCGCTATCCCCCGTAAATTCTGCACACAATGCTATGGATTTTGATATGGTCCGGTTGTACACCGTGACCTGATGCCCGGCTCGCGCGAGGTGGCCGGCCATCGGGTAACCCATCACGCCCAGGCCCAAAAAGGCCACACGGCGCGCGGAGATGGGTTCGTAGGTCTTGCTTGTCATGCCGCTGGTTTCCTTCATATGTGTCATGAGATGGTGATGTTTTCGGTGCCTGCGGCCAGGTTGTTACTGCGCCCGCGCTTGCTGTTGAGCTTGATTTGCAGGCGCAGATCGTTGACCGAATCGGCGTTGCGTAGCGCATCTTCGTAGGTTATGGCACCTTCCTCGTAGGCTTTGAACAGCGACTGATCAAAGGTCTGCATGCCCAGATTGGTGCTTTTCTTCATCACCTCCTTGATCTCGGCCACTTCGCCCTTGAAGACCAGATCAGCGATCAGTGGTGAGTTGATCAGAATCTCGACCACCGCTGTGCGGCCCTTGCCGTCGGGTTTGACGATCAGGCGCTGCGAAATCATTGCTTTCAGGTTGAGCGACAAATCCATCAGCACCTGCTGTTTGCGCTCTTCCGGGAAGAAGTTGATCACCCGGTCAATCGCCTGATTGGTGCTGTTGGCGTGCAGCGTCGCCAGACACAAGTGGCCGGTTTCGGCAAAGGCAATGGCCAATTCCATGGTCTCGCGGTCGCGGATTTCACCCATCAGAATCAGGTCCGGGGCCTGGCGCAAGGTGTTTTTCAGCGCCGCACCCCAACTGTCGGTGTCGATACCCACCTCGCGCTGCGTCACCACGCAATTTTTGTGTGTATGCACAAATTCAATCGGGTCCTCGACCGTGATGATGTGGCCAAAGGTGGTGTCGTTGCGCCAGTCCACCATGGCGGCCAGCGTGGTGGTTTTGCCGGAACCGGTGGCACCCACCAGAATGCACAGCCCGCGCTGGGTGTTGACGATCTCTTTGAGCACCTGCGGCATCTTCAGGCCGTCGATGGTGGGCAGCGTGCTCGGAATGGTGCGCAGCACCAGGCCGACCTTGCCCTGCTGCATGAAAGCATTGACCCGAAAGCGCCCCAAATTAGGCGGCGAGATGGCAAAGTTGCACTCCTTGGTGCTCTCGAATTCGGCCACCTGGCGGTCGTTCATGATGGAGCGCGCCAGGGCAATCGTGTGCGTGCCGTTGAGCGGCTGCGGCGACACCTTGGTGATCTTGCCATCGACCTTGATGGCGGGTGGTAGCTCAGCCGTCAAAAACAGGTCACTGCCGTTGCGGCTGATCATGAGCTTGAGCAAATCGGTGATGAATGTGGTTGCCTGATCACGTTCCATAAATGCTCCTCATCAGCCTGGGAAATTTTCGGGAATCTTGGCCTTGGTGCGGGCCTCGGCGGCGCTGATGATGTTGCGCCGCACCAGGTCGGTCAGGTTCTGGTCGAGTGTTTGCATGCCGACGCTGTTGCCGGTCTGGATGCTCGAATACATCTGCGCCACCTTGGCTTCACGGATCAGGTTGCGAATCGCGCTGGTGCCCAGCATGATCTCGTGCGCCGCCACGCGGCCCTGGCCGTCCTTCGTCTTGCACAAGGTCTGCGAGATGACCGCCTGCAGCGATTCGGAAAGCATCGCGCGCACCATTTCCTTTTCTTCGGCCGGAAACACGTCAATGATCCGGTCGATGGTTTTGGCCGCACTGCTGGTGTGCAGCGTGCCAAACACCAGGTGGCCGGTTTCTGCGGCCGTCATCGCCAGACGGATGGTTTCCAGGTCGCGCATTTCACCCACCAGAATCGCGTCCGGGTCTTCGCGCAGGGCCGAGCGCAGCGCGGCGGCGAAACTTTGCGTGTGCGGCCCGACTTCGCGCTGGTTGATCAGGCATTTTTTGGAGTCGTGGACAAATTCAATCGGGTCTTCCACCGTCAGGATGTGGCCGAATTCGTTCTCGTTGAGATAGTTGACCATCGCTGCCAGCGTGGTCGATTTACCCGAGCCGGTGGGGCCGGTCACCAGCACCAGACCGCGTGGCTTCATGGCCAGGTCGGCAAAGATTTTGGGGCAGTTGAGCTGGTCGAGCGTGAGGATCTTGCTCGGAATGGTCCGGAACACCGCGCCGGCGCCGCGCTGCTGGTTGAAGGCGTTGACCCGGAACCGCGCCAAGCCGTCGATCTCGAAGGAGAAGTCGATCTCCAGAAACGCCTCGAAATGCTTGCGCTGGGAATCGTTCATGATGTCGTACACCATGCTGTGCACCTGCTTGTGGTCCAGTGGCTCCACATTCAGGCGGCGCACGTCACCGTGCACGCGGATCATGGGTGGCAGACCAGCCGAGAGGTGCAAGTCCGATGCCTTGTTTTTGACGCTGAAAGCCAGCAACTGGGTGATATCCACAAAGCCCCCGTCAATTTGTTGTACTCCAAACATTATCAGGGATCGTCAGGCGTTCTTTTGCCATCGCTGGCGCCTCTGGTGCGTCAAGCGTCACGTTGCAGTTGTAATTCGGCATCGGCCAGACGACATACGCATGTGCAATCCGGGGTGCAACATATGGGAATTCGTGGTGCATCGACGCAACATTTTGTGGCAGCGGTCAAATGGATTCAATGGTCGTTGTCCAGCGTTTTGCCAGATCACCCGGATGTTGGCCGGTGCTTGCCAGTGACAGTGGCGAACTCTGAATGGGCCTGATGGCGGGTCCAGAGTAGCCGGCGCGGTCTGATCGTCTCCATCGGTACACATTTATGCTCAAAACCTCTTTCCATCGTCCTGCCTGGCACGTCTTTACTTCTCTATGGTTGTCCATCTTCGGTGTGATCGGTCTGGGACTGGCTCATAGTCACGTGGCCTATGCCGCCACTGCCATTGCCGCGCCTGTCGATGCGGGCGCAGGTGCGCTGGCCGGAATGCCGGATTTTGCTGGCATCACCCGGCGATATGGCGCTGCGGTGGTCAATATCAGTGTCAGCGGCATGCGCCAGGTCTCAACCACAGCCAGTGCCAGCAGCAGCGCAGGGTCTGGCTCGTCGGGGTCTGACGCTGACCAGATGCAATTGTTTTTGCGCCGGTTCCAGGATCAATTTGGTGCCACCGGTGCCACCATGCAGGTGCCGGTACATACCTTGGCATCGGGATTCATTGTCAGCAGCGATGGACTGATCCTGACCAACGCGCATGTGGTGGCGGATGCCAGCGAGGTGGTGGTCAAACTCACTGATCGGCGCGAGTTTCGTGCCAAGGTTCTGGGTACCGACCCCAAAACCGACATCGCGGTGTTGAAAATTGCCGCGACCCATTTGCCCACAGTCGCCATCGGCAAGCCAGCTGACCTGCAGGTCGGGCAATGGGTTCTGGCCATTGGCTCGCCCTACGGTTTTGAAAACACGGTGACGGTGGGCGTGGTCAGCGCCAAAGGGCGCAGCCTGCCGGGCGACTCGGTGGTGCCGTTCATTCAGACCGACGCCGCTGTGAACCCTGGCAACTCGGGTGGCCCACTGTTCAACACGCAAGGCGAAGTCATCGGGATCAACTCGGAGATTTACAGCCACACCGGTGCCTTCCAGGGTTTGAGTTTTGCGATTCCCATCGATCTGGCGCAACGTGTGGCGCAGCAAATCGTGGCTACCGGGCACGCCGAGCATGGTCTGCTCGGGGTGGCAGCGCAAGAGGTGAATCAGACCCTGGCCGATGCCTTCGGCTTGGTCAAGCCCATGGGTGCACTGGTGACCGATGTTTCAAAGGGCAGTGCGGGGGCAGCAGCCGGGGTGCGTGTGGGCGACATCATCACGCAGGTGGACGGCAAGCCAGTTGAGCTGGCGGGTGATCTCTCGTCCCTGCTGACCATGGCCACACCGGGCCAGCACATCACTCTGCAGGTCTGGCGTGATGGCAAGGCCAAGCAACTGGCGGCCATACTGGGTGACGCGCGTCAAGCCAAAGAGGCCCAGGCGGGCCATCCCTCTGCGTCTGCGCCGCAGGGCCAGCTTGGCATGGTGCTGCGGCCCTTGCTGCCAGGGGAGCGAAACGCGGTGGATGCCACCTCCGGATTACTGGTCGAGTCGGTGAGTGGCCTGTCGGCTGATGCTGGTTTGCAGGCGGGGGACCTGCTGCTGGCCATCGATGGACAGCCGGTGTCGACATTGCTACAGGTGCGCAGCGCAGTCGGTGCCGCCACTAAAAAATCCCTGGCCTTGCTGATACAGCGGGATACCGAAAACATTTACCTGCCCTTGCGCCTACCGTAGCGGTAAAGCCACAGCGATTGCCCGCCTTGTGAGGCCTGACCTAACAACCTTTTAGCCAGAATTTACACGGCCACGCTATCCATGAAGTCGTCAGTCGAGGCCCAACAGGAAGCGCAGCAGGCGACCGATGGGATCCGTTTGGACAGGGGGTTGCGTTATTTCCGCCCTGGTACGCTGGCGTGTTCGCATGTGCTGGGGATCAGTCTGCTGGTCATGCTGTTGATATTGGTGGTGGATATCCTGTCCGGTGACCGCATCCGCTTGCACATACTTTACGTGTTTCCCCTGGCGGCCATCGCGATGCACTGCAGCCGCAAACCGGTGCAGGCGCTGGCGTTCGCCCTCTCGTTGACTTTTCAGGTCTGGACGCTTCTGGGGGATCGACTAGCAATGACGACGCTGGTTGCCGACCTGTCGGTCGCCTGCGCGGCTTCCGGGTTGACGTTGCTTCTGGCCAACGCGGTGCGCGTCAACTACCTGAAAGCCCTGGGTCTGGCGACGATCGATGTCTTGACCGGCTTGCCCAACCGGGCCGTCCTGATGACGATCATCAACCAGGAAATCATCCGCCAGAAGCGTTATGGCGGCCTGTTTTCGCTGGCTGAAATTGACCTGGATGGTTTCAAACAACTCAACGACACCCGTGGACATCTGTGTGGTGATGAAGCGCTGCAATTGATGGCCGCTGTGCTCACCCGCCACACCCGCCAGTCTGATGTGGCAGGCCGCCTGGGTGGTGACGAGTTCATTGTGCTGATGCCCCACACGGCCGAGGCAGACTGCCAAGCCTACATGCAGAAGCTTTGCGACAACGTCAGGACAGAGATGGCGCAGGCTGGTTTTCAGATCACCGCCAGCATTGGTTTTCAGACGTTCTTGACCGCACCAGAAACGACGGCCGATGCCTTGCATCTGGTCGACCAGGCCATGTACGAAGCCAAGAAAGCAGGCAAGAGCCGGGTCGCCGGGGCCTAGCGGCGTTGTATAACCTGTGCTTTTGCCGCAAGAAAGCGCATCGTCATGGACACCATCGCAACTCGACTGGGCGCGGTTCACGCCCGCATTGAAGCCGCCTGCCTACAGGCCAAGCGCCCACCATCGTCTGTCGCCTTGCTGGCGGTGTCCAAGACCTTGGGTGCCGATGCCGTGGAGGCCGCCTTTGATGCCGGGCAAACCCGGTTTGGCGAGAACTACATCCAGGAAGCGGTGCAAAAAATCACTGCGTTGCGCCATTTGCCCATCGAGTGGCACTGCATCGGCCCGGTCCAGAGCAACAAGACGCGTCTGGTGGCCGAGCATTTTGGCTGGGTGCAGACGGTCGATCGTCTGAAAATTGCCCAGCGCCTGAGCGAGCAACGCCCCGCACACTTGCCAGCGTTGCAGGTGTGTATTCAGGTCAATGTGGATGGTGGCCCAACCAAGTCCGGCGTGGCTCCGGATGAGGCGCTGGCGCTGGCCCAGGCTGTCGCCAAGCTGCCCCACCTGCAGTTGCGCGGTTTGATGTGCATCCCCGAACATGCTGCTGATTTTGTAGCTGCTTGCGCCCTATTTAAAAGGGCTAGAGACCTTTTTTATGCATTAAATTCATCAGGCCTGGCGCTCGACACCCTGTCGATGGGCATGAGTGCCGACCTTGAAGCGGCCGTGGCCTCGGGCAGCACGATGGTGCGGGTGGGCTCGGCAATTTTTGGTGAGCGTCACTATCCTGCCTGATGCGGCCGGCTATTGCAAAGTCAGCGTTTCGGGGTGTGCGCGGGCGGGTGCGCTGCCATGGGTAGCTGCGCGGCTGTCCCCCGTCCCTTCGGGCCTCCTCCTTGATGCCGCTGCGCTACCCATGACATCGCACCCGCCCTGTGTCTTTGGTCGCTCCAGCGTCTTGAAAACCAAAACCGCTTGCAGTGTCAGGTTGGTGGGGCGCTTGGCGTAGCGGCATCAAGGAGGAGGCCGAAGGCCGGAGGACAGCCGCGTAGCCAAGTGCCCGGGCAGCCTGATCCACCCCACGGACTGATCCGGTTTGACTCCAGCCAGTCTCAATCCGGCATCCCTATCGCACCGACAAGGGCAACTGCGTCGTGCACTTCACCTCTTCCATCACCGCATAGGTCCGCGTCTCGCGTACACCCGGCAACTGCCAGAGCACGGTGCCGGCAAATTCGCGGTAAGCGTTCATGTCGGCCATGCGGGTTTTCAGCAGGTAGTCAAAGCCACCGGCCACCATGTGGCATTCCATGATCTCGGTGCGCACCTGCACTGCCGCCTTGAAGGCATCAAACACGTTGGGCGTAGTTTTGTCGAGCAGCACCTCCACAAACACCATCAGCCCCAGGCCCAGCTTGACAGGGTCCAGTCGGGCTTCGTAGCCGTCGATGATGCCGTCCTTGGTGAGGCGCTGAACCCGCGCCAGCACGGCGGTGGGTGACAGGGCCACCATTTCTGCCAGCTTGAGGTTGCTGATGCGGCCGTCCTGTTGCAGCGCTTGCAGGATTTTGCGGTCAATACGATCGAGTTCCATAGGCTTTCAAGGGGTGGTTGACAACGCTGGCAACGGGGCGGGCCTGCCGAACAGGTAGCCCTGAAAGTGTCTGCAACCTAAGCCCAGCAGCGCATCGCGCTGGGCGGGCAGTTCCACACCCTCGGCGATCACGTCCAGATGCAGACTCTCGCCCATGGTGATGATGGCGCGGATGATGCTGGCATCCTGCGGGTCGTCGAGCATGTCGTGCACAAAGCCCTGGTCAATCTTGAGCTGGTTTAGCGGCAGCCGCTTGAGCATCGCCAGTGAGGAGTAGCCGGTGCCAAAGTCGTCCAGCGACAGACGCACACCCAGCTCGCGCAGGGCCTTCATTTTTTCGATCACAGCAGGTACATCGTCGAGCAACTGGCTCTCAGTCAGTTCCAGCTCCAGACGCGACGGGTTGATGCCGGTGGTCAGCAAGAGGCCGCGCACCTGCATCACAAAGTCACTCTGGCGGAACTGTTGGGCGCTGACGTTGACTGCGATGCACCAGGTGTTCTGCGGCGCTTGCTGAGCCCAGACCAGCAGTTGCTGGCAAGCCGTTTGCATGATCCAGTGGCCCATCGGCAGTATCACGCCGCAGGTCTCCGCTGCGGCAATGAATTCACCTGGGCTGACCAGCCCGCGCATGGGGTGCTGCCAGCGCACCAGCGCTTCATAGCCCAGCACCGTGCCGTCGGCATCCACCTGGGGCTGGTAAAACAGCACAAATTCCTCTGACTTGAGCGCCCAGCGCAGGTCCGCTTCCAGCGAGGTGCGGGCAATCACCTGCGCCTGCATCTGCGGGTTGAAAAAGCGCAGCGTATTGCGCCCGGCGGCCTTGGCCTGGTACATGGCCAGGTCGGCCTGCCTGAAGATGTCGTCGCGCGACAGCGCTTGGCCGTCAAACAGCGCGATGCCAATGCTCACGCTGGATTGACAAGGCCGCCCCTGCAGCACATACGGCAGGCTCAGGTGGTCCAGAATCTTCTGGCCGATATATTGTGCCTGACGTGCTGCCTCGTCAGGGTGGTCGTCCAGCTCCACCAGCATCACCACAAATTCGTCGCCCCCCTGACGCGCCAGGGTGTCCTCGGCGCGCACGCACTCGCGCAAACGGTCGGCGATCTGGCGCAGCAGCAGGTCGCCGATGTCGTGGCCCAGGGTGTCATTGATGTCCTTGAAGTTATCCACATCGACAAACATCAGCGCCGCACCCAGCGGTTTGCGCGCCAGGCTCGCCAGCAACTGTTGCACCCGGTCTTGCAGCAGGCGGCGGTTGGGCAGGCCGGTGAGCGGATCGTAGAAAGCCAGCTGGTAAATGGTTTCCTCGGCCTGCCTGCGCTTGGTGATGTCGGTGGAGATGCCGCACAGCGCGTAAATGCGGCCATCGGCGTCGCGCAGCGGCAGTTTGATGGACAGGTAGCTGCGCTCGACCTTGCCGTCGGCGCTGCGGTTGACTTCCTCATCTTCCACACGCTCGCCGTGTTCGATGACGCGCTGGTCGTTGATGCGCAGCCTGTCGGCGGTGGGAGCGTCAAAAAAGTCTCTGTCGCTGCGGCCCACCACCTCCGGCAGGCTGCAGCCAAACAGTTTGCAAACGGTGTTATTGGCATATTGGTAACGCAGGTCCATGCCCTTGATGTAGATGGCGGCATCCACGCTGTTGAGAATGGTGCCCAGGCGCTCTTCGCCCGCTTTGATGTGGGCGGTCTTTTGCACCACCTGGCGGCGCAGCCATTGGTTCAGCAGCAGGGCCAGCAGCAACAACAGCAACAGGCCACCCAGCATCCAGGTGATGTAGCCCGGCATGACCGAGCGTGTGTTGGATGGCATCCAGCGCGACATGACCTGTGCGAAGGGTGAATCGGGTTTGGCTTGCCAATCGGTCAGGTGCGCGTCGATGGCACGCAGCAGGTCGGTATTTTTCCCCTTGGCCGTGGCGAAATACAGCTGCGCGGGCTGAAACACGATGGCGGTGGCTTCCAGCTGGTACTTGGCGGCATTCAGGTCGCCAAAAAACCGGTTGGCGGCCACCGCATCCACCTGGCGCGCTTGCGCCTGCTCAAAACCCCGCTCGAACGAATCCACCTGCACCAGCTCGGCATGGATGGCAAAGCTCTCCAGCAGGCTCTTCAGGAACGTGGCTTGCACCGAACCCGTGACCACCGCAATGCGCCGCCCCTCCAGGTCGAGCATCGAGGTGATCGGCACGCCCTTGTGTTTATAGAGCTGCGACCAGCTTTGCAGCGCCGGGGTGTTGTGAAAGTCAAACACCAAGGCGCGCTCAGACGAGAAAGCCACGTCGGGCATCAGGTCGATGCGGCATGCCCTGAGCGCGTCCAGGCAGGTTTGCCAGTCGCAGGCGAACGGCTCGATCGTCCAGCGTTCCTCTTTGGCCACGGCCAGCAGCAGGTCGCCAAAAATGCCGCTGGGTTGACCGTCAGCGTCGGCAAAGACCTTGGGGGCGTTGGCATAGAGCCCGACCTTGACCACGCGCGGCACCGGTTCTGCAGCCCAGGCGGCAGACAGCAGGGCCACCAGCAGACACAAGGCCGCGCCCAGCGCTCGCCAATGGGGCCGCTGAAGCCAGAGAGTTGGCGAGAGCAAAGTCATTGGCGGATTGTGGGCGATCATGTGCCGGATTGTCCAGCAGGGCTTATTCATGGACAATGGGCTATCAAGTCACTAAGTTAATGCTAAAAAATAGTGAATAACTCAGCTATAAAACCGACAACATAGCGCTTTTATTTGTTGTCGGAGTTACTCATGTTGCTGACCCAACGCCTGCCTGATCCGTATCGCCCCGAGGCGGTCATCGTCTCCCGGCATCTCACCGCGCTGTCTGCCGCGCTGGACTGGGCCAGCGTGGCCCGCATGGCTGCGCCCTGGGTGCAGGCGGTGCGCGACAACCCGCCGCCGTTTTGGGCCATGGAAAGCCTGCTCAAGGAATACCCCATCAGCAGCGCCGAGGGCCTGGCCCTGATGCGCCTGGCAGAGGCGCTGTTGCGCGTGCCCGATGCCGAAACCGCCATTGCACTCACCGCCGATCAGTTGGGTCGCGCCGACTTTGAGGGCAGCAGCGACAAGGTGTTGTCGCGCCTGTCCAGCACCGCCATTGCCATGAGCAAACATTTCTTGCCCAGCACCTCCAGCAACGGCCCGGCTACCGAGCCGGGCCTGCTGGCCAAATTGGGTGCGCGCACGGTGGTGGCTGCCACGCTGCGCGCCGTGCAGTTGCTGGGCCGCCAGTTCGTGCTGGGCCAGACCATGGCTGAGGGCATGGCTGAGGCGGCCTCTGCCAAGAAGAAGATGCCAAATTTGCGCTACAGCTACGACATGCTCGGCGAAGGCTCGCGTACCGATGCCGATGCTTTGGCGCACCTGGCCAGTTACCAGAATGCTATTGAGGTCATAGCTAGAAGCGCAGACAAGACGGTGACGTGCGAGCAAAATGACGGTATATCCATCAAGCTCAGCGCGCTGCACCCGCGTTACGAGTTTGCGCAGGTGGAGCGTGTGATGGCGGAGCTGGTGCCGCGCGTCTGGGGCTTGTGCCAGCAAGCCGCGCAAGCCAATATCAACCTGACCATCGATGCCGAAGAGGTGGACCGCCTCGAACTCTCGCTGGAAGTGTTTGAAGCTTTGGCCGCGCAGGTGGCCGAGCACACGCCGCTGTGGCGCGGTTTTGGCCTGGCCATGCAGTCATACCAGACCAACGCGCTGGAGCTGGTGACGCATGTGATTGGCCTGGCACGGCAATACAAGCTGCGTTTCATGTGCCGCCTGGTCAAGGGCGCGTATTGGGACGCGGAAATCAAACGCGCGCAGGAACTGGGCCTGCCGCACTACCCGGTGTTCACCCACAAACACCACACCGATGTGTCGTACTTGGCCTGCGCCAAGGCGCTGCTGGACGCGCCCGATGCGATTTACCCGCAATTTGCCACGCACAACGCGGCCACGGTCGCAGCCATTTTGCAGATGGCGAAATGCGCCCCCACGCTTGCGACTGCGTCTGCTGCGCTGCCCCCCGAGGGGGCCTTCGCGCCTCGGGGCGGCCCAGCGGCGCTCAAAACCGGCACCAACTTCGAGCTGCAGCGCCTGCACGGCATGGGTGAAGGTGTGTATGGCGAGGTGCTGAAAAACCCGCAGATCGCCTGCCGCGTGTATGCGCCGGTGGGCGCGCACAAGGATTTGCTGGCTTACCTGGTGCGCCGCCTGCTGGAAAACGGGGCCAATTCGTCGTTTGTGCACCAGCTGGCTGACGAGTCGGTGCCGGTTCAGGAGCTGCTGGTGTCACCACTGCGCCAGGAGGTTCAGTCGTCGCTGCCCCTTCCGCCTGATTTGTTTGGTTTCCAGCGCACCAACAGCACCGGGCTGGACCTGACCGTGCGCGCCATGCGTGACCCGCTGCTCGCTGCCTACGCCAGTGTGCAGGTACCGATCGTCCCCGAGTTTGATGCCAAATTGGCCTCAGGCCCTTTATCTATAAGCTCCAACAGCTATAAATCATGGAGCAATGTTCCTGTGGTGACGCGCGCCGTCATCCTGCGCCGTGCGGCTGATTCCCTGGAGAACCAGTTGCCGCGCTTTTGCGCTCTGCTGGTCAAGGAGGCTTTCAAAACCTGGAACGACGCGATCAGCGAGGTGCGCGAGGCCATCGACTTCCTGCGTTACTACGCCCGTGAGGCCGAGCGCGTCATGCAGCCGCAAACCCTGCCTGGCTTTGAAGGCGACACGCTGCTGGGCATCACCGGCGAGACCAATGAGTTAACCCTGACCGGGCGCGGACCGTGGGTGTGCATCAGCCCGTGGAACTTTCCGCTGGCCATCTTCACCGGCCAAATTGCCGCCGCGCTGGCCACCGGCAACACCGTGCTGGCCAAACCCGCCGAACAAACCCCCGGTGTGGCTTGGGCGGCGGTCAAGCTGTTACACGCCGCCGGTGTGCCCGAGGGCGCGTTGCAACTGATACACGGCCCTGGCGAAACCGTCGGTGCCGCGTTGGTCGCCGCGCCCGGTGTGGCGGGCGTGGTGTTCACCGGCTCCACCGCCGTGGCCAAGATCATCTACCGCGCGCTGGCGGCCAAGGATGGCCCGATCACCCCGCTGATCGCGGAGACTGGCGGCATCAACGCCATGCTGGTGGACAGCACCGCCCTGCCCGAGCAGGTGTGTGACGCGGTGATGCAGTCCGCTTTCAGAAGCGCAGGGCAGCGCTGCTCGGCGTTGCGCCTGCTGTGTGTGCATGAAGACATTGCCGACCCTGTGATCGCCATGATCTGCGGTGCCGCGCGCGAACTGGCGGTGGGCGACCCGGCTGACCCGGCCACCGATGTCGGCCCGGTGATTGATGCCGAGGCGTTTGACGGCATTCAGCGCCACCTGTCCCGGCTGAAGCTTGAGGCCAAAAACCTGCTCGACCTGCCGGCGCCGCTGCGGCATGAGACCTCTGGAGGTTATATAAAAAATCAAGCTCTAGCCCTTGCTGATAAAGGGCAGGCAGCTATCAACAATATGGCAAACCTGATCGCACCGCAGGCTTTTGAGGTGGCGCAGATTAGCGACCTGAAAGAAGAAATCTTCGGCCCGGTGTTACATATCGTGCGCTGGGGCGGCGACCCGCTCAAGGTCATTGAGCAGATCAACGCGCTGGGAAGTACGGCTGCGCCGGGCGGTGCCACGCCCGGCTACGGCTTGACCATCGGCATCCAGACCCGCATTGACAGCCGCGCCCAGCAACTCGCCCGCGCCGCGCACATCGGCAATGTGTATATCAACCGCAACCAGATCGGCGCGGTGGTCGGCGTGCAGCCGTTTGGCGGCGAAGGGCTGAGTGGCACCGGCCCGAAGGCGGGTGGACCGCATTACCTTTACAGATTTTGTAGTGAGAAAACTGTCACCATTAACACCACCGCAGCGGGTGGCAATGTGCAGTTGATGGCGTGATCCGCACGCCACCCAGCGCAGTTCTTGGGGTACTCGGCAGCGGGTGCGCCTGGCTGCTGCAGACCTTCTGCTGCACTAAAACTCCCCGAGCGGCTTGACATACGTCAATACTGACGGGGGTGTTTTCCCTAGAATCAATTTCTCTAAATAAGTTTATGCTTATAGATAAATAAGTTGGTGTGCGAGCGCACCGACATTCCCAACAGGTTCTGGACGGAGACACACATGTTTAAAGTGATTGGCGGCATTGTCGCGGGGGTAGTGCTGACAGCCGGTTTGGTCTGGCAGTTGGCGGGCAGCATGATGTTTTCGGAAATTCCCAGTCCTTTCTCGGTTGAAGAAACCACTGCTCGCATACAGCAAAATATTCAGGCGGCTGGCAATGGCTGGTCGATCTCGGGCTTGCGCAATCCAGCCAAGCCGGTCGAAGCCGAGGGTGGCAATGTGCTGCCAGTGCTTCTCATTGAGGCGTGCAGCACCAAGTATTCCGGCCCGATCCTGAAGATGGACAAAGTGCGTTTTCTCTCCCTGCTGATGCCGTGCAAGATTTCTGTCTATAAGAAGAACGACGGCAAGGTGTACATCGGCATCCTCAACGCCGGGCTGATTGCCAAGCTGTTTGGCTCTGAGGTGGGTGCCATCATGGAGCAGGTGGTGGTGGATCAAAAGAGCTTTTTGATCATGGACCCAAGCAAGCCCGCACCCGCGCTGATCGTTCCGAAGATGGACGGTGGCGGAGGTGGCAGCGGTGCCGCTGCAGCCGGTGGTTGCTGATTTTTGCCGCCAAGGATTTGCCATGAAGACGAAAAAAGAACATTGTTGGTCCTGAGCCTGCTGAGCGCGGCTTTGACGTGGGGAGGACTGTGGAGCCTGACACCGGCGCGTGCAGCCGATGCCCCGGCCGCCGCTGCAACACCCGCCAGTTCCACCGCCTTGCCTGCCAGCGCGGCCAAAGCACCGGCCAGTGCCACAGCGGTGGATGCCTCCAGCATGTTGCCGGTGCATAAGGCAAGCACCACCACGGCCGACCACAGCAAATTCAAGGAACTGCAGAAAAAGTTCACTTCCGGCCCTGAGGTGACCAAGGCCTGCCTGAGTTGCCACACCGAGGCGGCGAAGCAGGTGCAGCACACCAAGCACTGGACCTGGAGCTACACCGACCCGGTGACCGGCAAAAAGCTGGGCAAGCGCAACATCATCAACAACTACTGCACCACCACCATCTCCAATGAGAATGACTGCATGGCCTGCCATGCAGGTTACGGCTGGAAGGACAATTCATTTGACTTCAAGGTTGAAGAGAATGTCGACTGCCTGGTGTGCCACGAAAGCACCGGCACCTACCGCAAGCTCGATGGCGATGCGGGGCACCCGATCTATGAGCGCAGGGAGTTTCCGCGCGGCTCTGGCAAGTTTGTCGAGCCTGTTGATCTGGCCAAGGCGGCGCAAAGTGTGGCCATGCCCACACGCAGCAACTGCGGGTCATGCCACTTTTTCGGTGCAGGTGGTGACGGCACCAAACACGGCGACCTCGACAGCAGCCTGAAGAAGCCCAGCAAGTACCTTGACGTGCACATGGATGCCAAGGGCTTGAACTTCTCCTGCGTCACCTGCCACAAAACCCAGGCGCACGAAGTGGCGGGCAGCCGCTACAACCTGCCTGCTGGCGAGACTGGCCCGGCGCATATCCGCGGCAAGAAAGATGCAGCCCCCGAGGCCTGCCAGTCGTGCCACAGCGACAAGCCGCACAAGCAGAACTTCCTCCAGGCCGAGCAGCTCAACGCCCACACCGATGTGCTGGCCTGCGAGACTTGTCACATCCCGTTGATTGCGCGTGACGGTGTCGCCACCGAGAAGTCCTGGGACTGGTCCACCGCCACCACCATGGGACCGGATGGCAAGCCGCTGGCCGTCAAGGACAGCGCCGGTCACCGCGCGTTTGACTCCAAAAAAGGCACTTTTGTCTGGGACTCTTATCTGACCCCGGAATACCGCTGGTCCAACGGGCACTTTTCCTATCTGACCAATGGCGACAAGATTGACCCAACCAAGGTGGTAGAGATCAACCATCCGGATGGCAAGCCTGGCGACCCGGATGCGCGCATCTGGCCGTTCAAGATCCATCGCGGCAAACAGGCTTACGACACCGTCAACAACTACCTGCTGGTGGTACACACGGCGGGCGAGCCGGAGGACAAAACCGCCCTGTGGGTCAACTACAACTGGCCCAAGGCGATCGAAACCGGCATGAAAACCGCCGGCCTGCCTTATAGCGGCAAATACGGTTTCGTCAGCACTGAGATGAGTTGGCCGATTGCCCACATGGTGGCTCCCAAGGCCGATGCTGTGCACTGCGCACAGTGCCACGCCAAGAACGGGCGCCTCGACGGCATCACCGGCATCTACATGCCAGGTCGCGACAGCAACCGCTGGATCGACCTGTTTGGCTGGACCATCACCTTGTTGAGCCTGCTGGGCGTGCTGATTCACGCTGGCGCCCGTGTCTATTCAAATCTCAAGCGCAAGGGTTAAACATCATGAGCAGCACTGGCAACCGCATTTACCTTTACAAACGCTACGAACGCTTCTGGCACTGGTCGCAAGCCGTGATGGTGATCTTCATGCTGATCACCGGGTTTGAGATTCATGGCGTGTACCACAACTTCGGCTTCAAGCAGGCGGTCACGTACCACACCTACACCGCCTGGGCCTTGCTGATGCTGTGGGCGTTCACCATCTTCTGGCAGTTCACCACCGGTGAATGGAGGCAGTACATCCCGACGCTCAACAAGGTGCTGGCCATGGCGATCTATTACGCCTACGGTATTTTTGTCAATGCGCCGCACCCGTTTGCCAAGACAGTGACCAAAAAGCACAACCCGCTGCAGCGTCTGGCCTATGTGGCTCTGCTGGCCATGGTGTCGCCGCTGGTGTGGGGCTCAGGCATCCTGTATCTGTTTTTCGCGTATTGGAAACAGTTGGGCTGGGACCGCTTTCTGAACATCGAGCAGGTCGCCTGGGCGCATACCGCCGGGGCCTTCATGATGCTGGTGTTTGTCGTCGTGCACATCTATCTGGCGACCACCGGCCACACCATTCTGGCCCACATCAAGGCGATGGTGACCGGTTGGGAAGACGCTGACGAAGAGCCGGCAACCACCACCGCCCGAAAAGCTTGAGGCTGGCGCGCTATTTGCCGGAGCGCTTCAGCACATCGCGGATGAATGGCTCATACAGCGGCCAGTCCGTCACCGGCCCGGATTGGGCAAACACCACGAGCCCACGTTTGTCCAGCACGTAACTGCTGGGGAAGTTGTGGGCTATTTCGCGGTCAGGCACTGTGGAGCCATCTGCCAAAGTCAGGTGCGTATCCGTTGAACTGCGCGTGCCTGAGTCAGACAGCGTCAGGCTGATCTGCTGACCTTGTGCCCAGCGCTGCGCCTTGTCCAGCGGCTCACGCGTCTGGAGCAGCACAAAGGCCATATCCTTGCGGTCTGCCAGCGACTTGGCCAGCTGGTTCAGCTCCGGCATTTCCAGTCGGCAGGGCGGGCACCAGCTGCCCCACACATGCACCACGACGACCTTGCCCTTCAAGTCACTGAGTTTGGCCGCACGGCCTTGCGGGTCGTGGTAAGCCAGGTTGGGCAGGCGTTGCCCGGGCAAAGTTCCCGCCGATGCCTTGGCCGCCACAGCAGCGTTGGCGTAAGGCCCCCAAAGCAAGGGCCAGGCTTTGGTATCAAATACGATTTGCTGGTCCACCTGATAGGCCACGCATTTCTGTGGTGTAGCGTCTTGACAGGCCCCCAGGGCTTTTTCCAGTGCCAGTTCGGGTGATTCGGTGTCGGCGCTCCAGCCCCAGGCACCACCGGGTGCGATGGCAAAGGCCCGGTGCGTAGCGGCAGCCTGAAAGACCCGATAGTCCGACAGACCTTGCGCGGACAGGCCCGCAGGCTCGGCCGCCAGTGCTGTTGTCCCGAGCAGAAGCAGTGCTGTGGCTATCAGAGAACGATGAAGGATCATGAAGCGACCTGTGAAAGTGTTGGTGGGACTGCGACAGCGCTTTGGCAGTGGCGGTGCTGATTGTAAAAAATCGCGCTGGTGGCAGGCCTGGGTTCATCTCTTGGGCCGCCTGGCCCCGTCAGCGTGGCGGCTCATTGTCATAGTGACCCAGATCAATCTGTGGCATAGTCCTCCGGAAAAGCAGGCCGCAAATGACGGTCCCGATTATTTCAGGAGACACTGATGAGTTCCATAAGTTCAGAAGCCCGGCAAAACGCCATTTTTGGCGACAAGATCCTTCTGGCGGCCATCGCCATCAGCGCGGTGGCGGCGCTGATTTTGGGCTCCCAGTTCATCGACACCACGCTGGCGGTGGGCGGCACGGCCATTTTTGTCCTGCTGGCCGGAGTGGTATTTGCCACTGCCAAGGGCACCACCTTGAGCAAATATGTGCTGACCTTTGTGCTGATCGGTCTGGTGGTGCTGCATATCCAGCTGGCACAGGGCATGGTGGAGTTTCACTTTGGCGTGTTTGTCACGCTGGCGCTGCTGCTGGTCTATCGCGACTGGCGGATCATCGTTTTTGGTGCCGCCATGTACGCCGTGCACCACGTGGTGTTTGACCGGCTTCAGGCCGCAGGCTACGGGCTGTACTGCCTGTCTGAGCCCAATTTCATGATCATCCTGCTGCACGCGCTGTACGTGGTGGTGCAGTCGGGTGTCGAGATTGTGCTGGTACTGGGCATGGCCAAAGCGGCACAGGCCGGTGAAGAGCTGGGTCTGCTGGTGTCGCGCGTGAACCAGGCTGACGGCATTTTGCTCAATGTCTCCCAAGTGGTGACACAGACGCCGTCCAGCCAGGCGCTCAAAACCACGCTGGAGCGCATGGACAGCGCGGTGTCCGCCGTGCGCACCGGCTCCAGCGGCATTGAGCTGGCCGCCGCAGAAATCGCCAGTGGCAACCAGGACCTGAGCGACCGTACCGAACAAACGGCCAGCAACCTGCAGCGCACCGCCAGCAGCATGGAGCACCTGACGCAGATGGTCACACAGTCAGCGGAAAACGCGCGCCAGGCCAATCAGCTGGCCATGAACGCCAGCACCGTGGCGGCCCAAGGCGGCGCAGTGGTCAGCCAGGTGGTCGATACCATGCGCGGCATCAACGAGGCCAGCCGCAAGATCAGCGACATCATCAGCGTGATCGACGGCATCGCCTTCCAAACCAATATTTTGGCGCTGAACGCTGCGGTGGAAGCGGCCCGCGCGGGCGAGCAGGGTCGGGGTTTTGCCGTGGTGGCCAGCGAAGTTCGCTCCCTTGCAGGGCGCAGCGCGGAGGCTGCCAAAGAGATCAAGACGCTGATCAACACCAGCGTGGAACGGGTCGAGCTGGGCAGTACGCTGGTCGATCAGGCTGGCACCACCATGACCGAGGTGGTCGGGTCGATTCGCCGCGTGACTGACATCATGGGCGAGATCAGCGCCGCCAGCAACGAACAGGCCACCGGCGTGGCCGATGTGCGCGAAGCCGTTATGCAGATGGACCAGGCCACCCAGCAAAACGCCGCGCTGGTGGAGCAAATGGCTGCTGCTGCGGGCAGCCTGCGCTCCCAGGCGCAGGATTTGGTACAGACGGTGGCGGTATTCAAAGCCAGCGAAAAGGGCTCTGCCCCGCGCGCTGTCCCCATGGCGGCCGCACCTCGGCGAGTCCCGCCCAAACCCATGCCCGCACCGGCATCCCGGCCCAAGCTGGCAACGGCGACCAAACCCGCTGCAGTGAAACCCCGCGCACCCCAAATCAGCCACGCCAGCCCAACCCCCCAAGCGGCCGCCAAGCCCGCCAGTGCGCCACCTGCATCCTCCACCGCTACGCCGGATGACGAATGGGAGACCTTCTAGGCAGGCTTGCGCATCAGCGTGCTCTTGCCAAACAGCGATTCGATCAAATCCACCGCCACCTCGGCGGTGCGGTTGCGCTCGTCAAAGGCCGGGTTGAGTTCCATCACGTCCAGTGAACCGAGCCGGCCGGTGTCGGCAATCATCTCCATGCACAACTGTGCCTCGCGGTAAGTCGGGCCGCCGCGCACCGTCGTGCCTACGCCCGGTGCAATGTCGGGGTCAAGAAAGTCCACGTCAAAACTCACATGCAGGTGGGTGTTGGCATCTACTAGTGCCAGCGCCATTTCCATGGCAGCGCGCATGCCCATCTCGTCGATGTAGCGCATGTCAAACACGTCTAGCCCGGCCTGATGCACGAGTCGTTTTTCACCCTCATCCACGCTGCGAATGCCAATCTGGCGCACCCATTTCGGGTTGATGGCAGGCACCTGGCCACCGATATGGGTGAGTGCGTCGGGACCATAACCGCACAGGCACGCCACCGGCATGCCGTGGACGTTGCCACTTGGCGTGAGCGCGCTGGTGTTGAAGTCGGCGTGGGCATCCAGCCATAACACGCGCAGCTTTTTGCCGGACTCACGGCAATGCCGCGCCACGGCGCTGATCGAGCCCAGGCCCAGACAGTGGTCGCCACCGAGCAGGATCGGCAAACGTTCCAACTGCAATTCGGCATACACCGCGTCATGTACCGCCTGGTTCCAGGTGACGACTTCGGGCAGATGCCGGTAACCGTCCACCGGGGGAAGCCACGGGTTGGCCGGTCCACTCAGGTTGCCCCGGTCGATCACCTCCAGCCCATGGCTTTGCAGCACCGGGATGATGTTGGCCACACGCAGGGCCTCGGGGCCCATGCTGGCACCGCGGCTACCCGCGCCAATGTCGGTCGGCGCGCCGATGAGCGAAATATTAGGGTTCATGGGAGCGCACTGTAACGCGAGTACCGCAACGCGGACTCAGGAAGAAAACACGTTCACCGCTTCCACCAAGTGGATGGCCTGGTCGCCCATGCTGATGGCGGCAGCGCTGCTCTCCTCGACCATGGCGGCGTTCTGCTGCGTCATCTGGTCGAGTTGGGCCACCGCCTGCGCCACCTGCGAAATACCCAGCGACTGCTCTTTGGAGGCGATGGTGATCTCGCGCATCAGATCGTTCACGCGGTTGACCTGGGTCACCACGTCGTTCATGGTCTGGCCCGCATGGGCTACGAGTCTTGTGCCGCTCTCCACCTTGGACACGGAGTCGTCGATCAGTGTCTTGATCTCTTTGGCCGCAGAGGCCGAGCGCCCGGCCAGTGATCGCACCTCGGAAGCCACCACCGCAAAACCGCGGCCTTGCTCGCCCGCGCGGGCGGCCTCTACCGCCGCGTTCAGGGCCAGGATGTTGGTCTGGAAGGCAATGCCGTCAATCACGCTGATGATGTCGGCAATCTTGCGGCTGGATGCGGTGATCTGCGCCATGGTGGCTTCCACATTGGCCATGTCCGAGCCGCCCTTGGCTGCCACTTCGGTGGCTTCGTGCGCCAATTCGCTGGCGTGGTGGGCGGTGTCGGAGTTTTGCTTGACGGATGCGGTTTGCTGCTCCATGGCGGCAGCGGTTTCTTCCAGGTTGGAGGCGGCGTGCTCGGTGCGGTTGGACAAATCGTTGACGGCAGCAGAAATCTCCTGACTGGCCAGTTGTACGCCGGTAGCCTGCTCCTGCACGTCTGCCACCAGGGACTGCAGGTTAAGCCCGGCCTGGTAGATAGCGCGGGCTATCAGGCCCACGTCGTCCACGCGGTTGAGGTTCAGGTCGGTGGCTGATTCGCCTGTGGCTACCTGCTGGGCAGCCGCCTTGACGTGTTTGAGCGGCGAGGTGATCTGAGACTCGATGAAGCCATTGGCCAGCAGCAGGCTACCCGTCAGAGCGGCTCCGGTGACCAGCAGGGCCGTGAGCCCCATTCCTGAGGCGGCCAGCGCCGCGCCGGTGACCACGCCCACGCCCAGCAGGGGCAAGCGCACACGCCAGGCGGCGGGCAGCAACTGCAGCGCGCTGGTCCAGCGCATCAGACCAGTGCGAACCACCAGCCCCCGGTGAAACGCCAGTCCGCTGGCTTTGCCTGCCTTGAAGCGTGCGTAGAGCTGTGTGGCCGCCTCGATCTCGCTGCGCTGCGGGTGGGTGCGCACCGACAGGTAACCGGTGAGCGCGCCGTTGCGTCGCATCGGGGCGGCATTGGCGCAGACCCAGTAATGGTCGCCGTTTTGGCGGCGGTTTTTGACCACTGCCCGCCAGCTTTGGCCGTCTTTGAGCGTTTGCCACATGTCCTTGAACGCCTCCACCGGCATGTCCGGGTGGCGCACCAGGTTGTGTGGCTGACCAAGCAACTCGTGCGCGGCGTACCCGCTGGTGCGCACGAAGGCTGCGTTGGCGTAAGTGATGTGGCTCTCAAGGTCGGTGGTGGAGAGCAGTGTCTCCTGGGCCGGAAACTGGTATTCCTGCTGGGTCACGGGGAGGTTGGTACGCATGGCTAATTTTTCTCAATTTCCAGACGGATGCCTGGTTCAACGACACGCAAAAGTCACGCGCCAGTTTAGCGAAAAACGTAGCATTTAAGTCTTGAAAACAAAGCGGTTAACGTGAAATACAGCACATAACAAAATACGCCGCAACCTGCTATGTAAAGACACGGCATGGTGGAAGCATAGCGCAATATTTCATGATTCGGGGTGGTGCGTCCTGCACCATGAATACGAAGGGACTTCTCACTTCCTGGTAACGGCATCAAGTGCCAAGATTGGATTTGGAAGTTAATCTGAAACCTTTATAAGGAGAAGTCCCATGAGCGAGATTACACGAGTTGGCGTTGACCTGGCAAAAAATGTGATCCAGGTTCACGCTGTCGATGCAGCTGGAAAACTGGTGACCAATAGGCAGTTGTCGCGCGAGAAGTTTCCTGTTTGGTGTGCACAATTGCCGCCCCGATGCCTAGTTGCGATGGAGGGCTGTTCTGGAGCGCACCACTGGGCACGCAAATTAACGACGATGGGACTCGACGCACGCATCATTGCGGCCCACTTGGTAGAGCCCTATCGCATGCAAGGCAAAAGCGGCAAAAACGATGCCAATGATGCCGCTGCTGTTTGCGAAGCTGCATCTCGACCAAGCATGCATTTCATCGCCATCAAGACGGTGCAACAACAAGGCATCCTGAGCGTACATCGGCTGCGTGAGGGCTTGAAGACAGAACGTACCGCGTGCATTAATCGCATCCGTGGTCTTCTGACTGAATTTGGTTTGGTATTTGCGCAGACGGTCAAGGTGCTGCGTGAGGTTCTCAGCGCAGTGATCGAAGATGCCAGCAACGATATTGCAGGCCTTGCCCGCTTGGTCATTGAGCGTGCTCAAACCCAATGGAAAGAACTCGATGAGCACATCCAATGGTGCGATGAACGCATTGCAGCGCACCTCAAGCAAGATGAGCAGGCCAAACAGGCAGCGCAGCTCATGGGTGTTGGCCCTGTCTCCGCCTCTGC
>CAIVHU010000070.1 GCA_903905735.1 uncultured beta proteobacterium | reverse complement strand
CCACAACATCCGGATCAGCTCATCCTTTTGCGCGTGGCTGAGTTGGCTGAGGTCGGGCAGGTTTCGCATCAAGATCCATTATCGCTCACTATTTCATAGCGAAGATGAATTGGCCCTTATTGGGTGCTGAGTAGTTACGAATGTTGTCACGAAAGGTGAATGGATGGCGACTCCAGCCCTGCCGCGTCATTACAGACAAACAACGCGTTTGCGGCAATTTGAATCCGTGGCTGGCGTTTGACAGGGATACCTGATGGCCATCTTAGCGACCTTCAAAGACAGGGCAATACAGCGATTGGACAAAGTGCTGTGAACGCCGCCCAAAATGCTCGCTCGATACCCGGCATTCACCCCAATAGGCTGACCGTCAGCAATTTGTTGTCGATTCAGGGGTTCGCGGCACCTGCCGTGAACGTCAGTTCTCGACCCCTTCGGCAACAAAGTATCGATTCGGCTCCATGCCCAACGCGCGCTTGAACATCGCGGTAAAAGCGCTGGCACTGCGGTATCCGAGCTTTTCGGCAACCCGTGCAATTGGCATGCCGTTGGCCAAATGGCCAAGTGCTTCGACCAGCCGCGCCTGCTGTCGCCATTGCCGAAAATTCATACCGGTTTCACGCTTGAATTGCCGCGCAAGCGTGCGGCTGCTGGTGGCTTGCTGTTCGGCCAGCGTTTCCAGCGTTTCGCGGCTATCCGGGTTGTCAACCAACACCTGACACAGGCGGTGCAAGCGAGCTTCGCCCGGCATTGGTAGGTACAGCGCGGGGATTTTCAGGAAGTGCAACTCGTGCAAGGTCAGGTCGGCAATTCGACCGGGCCGGCCAGTGCGGTCATAGGCCAAGGGTTCTTCAAGCAACGCCAGGATCAATGCCCTCAGCAGCGGGCTGACTTCGAGCAGACAGCAAACCTCCGGCAAGTCGGGTGCGGCATCTGGGCGGATATAGAGCGTGCGCATTTCGACGGCACCAAGCATGATCACGCGATGCGCTGTATTGGCCGGAATCCACACACCGCGCACCGGCGGCACGACCCAGCAGCCGACTTCGGTCTCGACCCGCATGACCCCACTGCCTGCATAGAGCAGCTGGGCACGCGGATGGCTGTGCACCGTTGTTTCACCACTGCGGTAATTGCGAGCCTTGGCGGTGATCGCGTGTGGCAACGTCTGGTGCTCGTCGTCATGACCCAAATGAGCGGGAAGGCTAGTAAATGTCCAATTCACGATATATTTTGTCAGGACAACATTGAATCAGTCATTCTAGACTCCCGTCTCCTCCCTGAATTGAGCGCCTCTCCATGGAAATAAAGCTTGCAACGGCGAATGCCAGCATCACTCTACCGCCCGCATCAGATGCATTGAGTCGCACCACTTACCCGGTGATTGCTGCGATCAGCTTCTCACACATGTTGAACGACATGATGCAGTCGGTGCTGCTCGCTATTTATCCGATGTTGAAGCTCGGTCTGCACTTGAGTTTTGGGCAAGTTGGCCTGATCACGCTGGTTTACCAGCTCACAGCGTCGCTGCTACAGCCTCTGATCGGTCTTTATACCGATCGTCGATCCATGCCCTACTCGCTGCCAGTCGGCATGGGATTCACCCTGTTTGGCTTGCTTTCGTTGGCACATGCGGACAGCTTTGCCACGGTGTTGATGTCGGCGATGTTGATTGGTATGGGCTCGTCGGTCTTTCATCCTGAATCCTCGCGTGTCGCGCGCATGGCCGCCGGCAGTCAGCCTGGGCTGGCGCAATCGCTGTTCCAGATTGGCGGAAACCTCGGTTCGGCCATAGGACCATTGCTTGCGGCGCTGATCATCGTGCCGCACGGACAGAGCAGCGCCGCCTGGTTCTCGTTGTTCGCGCTGTTGGGGATAGTTGTTCTCAGTTTTGTAGGGCGTTGGTCAAGCCAGCATGTGGCCAATTTCAGGAAGCGCATGAAGGCGCAAACTGGCAATGGACTGAGTCGCCGCCAAATCGGCTGGTCGCTGACCATCCTTGGCATGCTGATCTTCTCAAAGTTCTTCTACATGGCCAGCCTGAGCAGCTATTACACCTTCTACCTGATGGACAAGTTCGGCCTGTCGCTGACGCACGCGCAAATTTACCTGTTCGTTTTCTTGTTTTCCGTGGCGGCTGGTACCGTGGCTGGCGGGCCAATTGGTGACCGCATCGGACGCAAACGGGTGATCTGGGGCTCCATTCTCGGCGTGGCGCCCTTCACACTGCTGCTGCCGCATGTAAATCTGTTCTGGACGGGCGTGCTTTCGGTGGTCATAGGGATGATCCTCGCGTCTGCGTTCTCGGCCATTCTCGTCTACGCCCAAGAGCTCGTTCCCGGCAAGGTGGGGGCCATCTCCGGCCTGTTTTTTGGTTTCGCCTTCGGCATGGGGGGCATCGGGGCCGCGCTGCTTGGGCAACTGGCCGACGCAACCAGTATCGAAACGGTGTATCAGGTTTGCGCCTTTCTGCCTTTGATCGGTCTGCTGACGGCCTTCTTGCCGTCGATCGAGAAGCGCTAGTCCAAACTCATCGGACTTCGATTCGGGCTACTGTCGTCGGCTGGCTTCAAAAGGCTGTTTGCGGTCTGCCAGTTTGTCGATCTGCCCGCTCTAGAGCCGCCTTTCAGCAATACCCAGAAATTGGCAGCAATGTTGCGAAAAATTCATCGCCCTGAGTGCCAGGACTAGACCCAAAGTGGGCATTCAGGAACATGAGTTTCAAACCTGATACAGGTTGCTCAGGACCGGGAACTGGCGATACCCGCGCGACCGCCGCCCTGCCAACATTGTGGGTACCCAGGTCGATACCTCGATCGAGGTCTTCAGCAATCACTGATGCCACAAATCCTTGATTGTCTGGAAGGAATTGGTTGGCGACACCCAAAGTTCGCAAAGGTGGTTTTGACACCATTAGCGCAGCCAGACAAGAATTCCCATCTCCGACTTTTCCAAGATCCACAGCGCTACGCACCAAGCAATTCACCGACTGACTTGAAACCCTCGGTACGGTCGCAAATGGCTTTGATGACTACCAGAATCGGGACACCCAGCAGCAAGCCCCAAACGCCCCAGAGCCAACCCCAGGCCAGGACACCGACAAAAATGGCCACGGGGTTCATTTTGCTGGCACGACTGGCCAGCCATGGGGTCAGCAGGAATGCTTCCATGGCGTGAATCGCCAGTGAAGTGCCGCTGACCAATAGAGCCATCTCCAGCGTGCCGAACTGCAGGAAGCCAATCAGGGCCGAGGTGCATGCAATGGCCATGCTACCCACATACGGAACCAGATCCAGTAAACCCGCTGCGACGCCCCAAACCGCAGCATTATCCAGGCCAATGGCCAACAAACACAGCCAAGTGGCCAATCCCACCAGCACGCTGGTGAACAACTGCACCAACATATAGCGCTGTATCTGATCGTGAATCTGGTCCAGTGCCTGCAAGGTAATACGTTTATGTTGCAGCGAGGGACCAGCCCACCTGACCACTTTGCGCCGGAAACTGTCGCCCAAGGCAATCAGAAAAAATGTAATCAGTGCCACCATCGCCACTTGCCCCAGCGTTTGAATCAGTCCGATCGTGCCGCGCCAGAAATAGTTCCTGATGTCAAATCGGGGCTTCTCCACCTGAACCCGCTGCACCCCGCGACTGAGCGAGGTGGGTTGCGTGGAATCTGCAGCAGCCTGCTCTAACTGGGCCGCGGCCTTTTGTACCGTGGTGAAGGTGTTGTCGGGGCCACTACGGGAACGGTGCACTATTGAGTTGAGTTTTAGCGCCGCCTGGGGCAATAGCTCCACCAGTTTGCTGGCTTCGTCGCTCAATGAATAGGTCCCAAAACCTATGCCTGCGACGATGCCAACCACCAGCACTGCTGCACTGACCGTACGGGGAATGTATCGCACTTGCAGCCAGTCCACGATGGGCGAAAGCGCATAGCTAAACAACATGCCAACCAGCAACGGGATAAACACCGCGCTGGCCCAGTGCAAGGTGTAGATACTGGCCAGGGAGGCCAGAACCACGAGCGAAAAACTGCGCGTTTCGATGGGCACTTGCGGCAGTGACACCTCAGTGGTCGCGTTCTCGATTGTTTTGGTGATCACGGCTTGATACCGGTGAAACTCATTGCAATAGTTCTGGATTTGTTGATCGCGGCCAAGTAAAGACGTTTTGAGTCCTCTTCAAAGTAGCTGATTCCGGTCACTGCGTCGGCATCGGTATTGACTCTGACACAGTTCGCCCTGATGATGAACTTGATCGATGTCATTGGAATGGGTCGATTTCAGGGCTGATGTGCAGCTCTCAATTGGATGAATCGAAGGACTAACTGCGGCCCGCAGTGGAATTGACTTCAGGGCGTTAGCCCCAATACTGTTTAGTTAGATTGGATGATCTTTGGAATTGGGTCGCAGGCTTGATTCAATGGATCGCCACGTTTTCGCAGATTGAAGTTACTCATCTTACGTTTGACCCCTCTGGGATTGCGCTTGCCACGGCTTGTTACTGCGCGCTCGCTTGCT
>CAIVHU010000069.1 GCA_903905735.1 uncultured beta proteobacterium | reverse complement strand
GGCTCAAGCAAGAAGATTGCCGACATTGTGTCGGTTATAGAGGGGATTGCCTTTCAGACCAACATCCTGGCGCTCAACGCGGCGGTGGAAGCTGCCCGCGCAGGTGAGCAGGGGCGTGGCTTTGCAGTGGTGGCAACAGAAGTCCGTAGTCTCGCCGGGCGCGCAGCGACTGCGGCCAAGGAAATCAAATTGCTCATTGACGACTCGGTGTCCAATGTCGATAGTGGAGCCAGAGTCGTGGCCGATGCTGGCCATGCGATGACGGAAGTCGTAAGGCACGTCAGGGAGGTGAATGATTTGATGGCTGAGATAACGGTTGCCTCTAAAGAGCAGACCATTGGCATATCACAGGTCGCCAGTGCAGTTGCATCTCTGGATGATATGACTCAGCAAAACTCGGCAATGGTCGAACAAAGCAGTGCCGCAGCAAACAGCTTGAGTGAGCAGGCTCGCCGGCTAATGGACGCTGTCAGGGTGTTTTCGGTCAGATAGATTTCGTTTCGCATGAAAAACAGCGAGTGGTCATGTATGAGTGAGAGCAATTGATGGCGCGGTGTGAGAACTCATGCCATTTGCCACTGCTTGGAAATTGACGCCGCCGGAACCGCTTCCGATATTGGGCCCGCTACTCAAAGGTCCCTCATTTTTTGTCCTGAATTCGTTCAAGCAGCCGCCTGACCTGCATCGTTACGTCATCCTTCAAGGGTGAGGGCGCATCAGCTAGATGGTCTTTCAAGGCCATGCAAATAAGCACCCAGGAATCCCTGATGTCGTTCAAAGCATTGGCAACAGCAATCCACTGGGGGTTTGGGTGTTGGGGCTCCATGCCTGAGATGTCTGCTTTATAAAAGGCTAACGCTAGATGTCTTGTCAGCTAGGACTTGGAACTGCGATTGTTGCTTCCCCATTCAAATGGGTAGCCACCGCGCCCAGCACTCCAGCCACCAGACAGTGGACGGGATTGGAAACAGGCCCAATTGTCAACACAACCAGCTTTCGTCAATTCGTATGAACTTGCTCTGACGGCATATCGTGCATGTCCGCCATGCCTTTCATGCCCGGCACAGCGTGATGGGCGGCGGTTGGGGACACCTTTGCTTCCAAACGGGTGAACCGGGCTTGCTGCGGCGCCTCGCCCTTCAAGGGCGCGACAGTAACGATAGCCTGGACGCCGTGCTTGGGCGCCTGGGCCAGCGTACCAACAAGCCCGTTCTCACCATCAGGCGTTAGCGTCACCTTGGTGCCAGTTTTACCCGTCAGAAACATGGCATACCCGCTGGCTTGCGCGGTAGGAATCTGTTGGCTCAGGTGGTTCGTCACGTACACATGAACGCGAACGCCATTGCCATCATTGGCCGCCGGTGCGACCACCAGCTCGAAGTGGTAAATGCCTGCCATACGCAACTGACCGCCGTGCGCAGAAGCCATGGCGTCCAGCGTGGCCTGGTCATGGGCAAAAGCTGGTGTACCAACGCTGGCCGCCGCCAAGGCGATGGCGGCAAAGAAAGGGATGAATTTTGAAGACATACGGTCATCCTAGGTCTGAATTTAACTAAATGATGCATTGTGTGGCCAATTTGATTTAGCCTGCCGACAACGCTAACCTTTCAACAAGTCCGGGTAAACATCCAAATCCAAGAGGGTGGCGGCTATAGCTTGGCATTAGCGAAGCTACTTCCTCAAAGTGCCCCCGATTCGGCGTGTCAAGTGGCGGTGCAAATCGCCTGAGTCGGCGGGCTGAAAATATTGCGAGCAGTTTGGCATTGGTCTTTGTGGTCATTGATTTGGACCTGTTGCAGGTCTTCTCAAGTGACAACTGGTAACAAGTTCGCATTGAAATATCAGGGTTTACCCTAATATTGGAGAGACCGTAACTTGAAGGACTCACCATGTCCAACTTTATTGAGCTCATCAAAGCTCTTGTTCCACATTTGCCGACTCCAGAAGAGTTGGACCAGGACTATCTCAACGAATCAATTGACATCTTTGAAGTCGAACGCAGAATGGCGGAAATTGACCATCGTGCGCATGAATTTCCCAGTCAGGCGCCGTCAAACGACTTTCAGGTGCATTGAAGGCCTGTAGTACCCATGCTGATGCCACACTCGGCGTAAAAGTGAACAACCATGCCGCTCAAAAGTAAGGGCGGCGGTCCACAAGGAAATGAAGCTGTCCGAAAACTGAGGTCGCCCCGAAAACGGACTCCACAGCTGTAGCACTCAAGCAGCTGCCGCACGCATCGTTGTGCACATCCCGGGGTACAGGCTATTTGACACCGATTGAGGCATCTTGCCGATGCAGAAAAATTTGGTAGTGAGGGCGCATTTTTGGAGCCTTATCCGTTGCTCGCTGCCATTACCGAGCCTACCAAGGCTCGCTGAACCCGTGCAGTTGTTTGCCCGCCATTTAATTTTAACAGCCCGATGCATTCTTGCCCTCCCTTTGCGGAAGCTGTTGCATCCAAAGTGCTACATTACGCGTGGCTTTTAGCCCCCTGTTTCTCCTCCCTGAGCAGGGCCCGCAAGGGTTCACAACCCAGCCCTTGGCTGGGTTTTTTCTTGATGGAAGAAAGTTGTTGCATGGCGTGGTCAATTTTGACGCTACCTATGTCGATAATCCGAAATAGGGAGGGGCAGAACATGGGATTCAGATTCCGAAAGTCCATTAAATTGTTTCCAGGCGTCAGAGTGAACCTGAGCAAGTCTGGCATCAGCACATCCATCGGCAAACCTGGTGCCACCATCAACCTCGGCAGCCGTGGAACCCGCAGCACCGTTGGCATCCCCGGCACCGGCATCAGCTATTCCGAGACCAAGTCCAACTCACCGCATCCGAATGTCAACACGAGTCCGGACCATCCCCAGGAGTCCGCAGAAGGCATGAGCATGGGTGCCTTGCTACTTTGGGGTATCTTGGCCCTGTTCGTGTTCATGGTGGTCTACGGACTCGTGAAAGGATG
>CAIVHU010000068.1 GCA_903905735.1 uncultured beta proteobacterium | reverse complement strand
ATGAAGTCGGTCATGATCGTGTTCACCTTCTGGGTGAACAGCATTTTACACCTAACTCATTGATTTATATAAAGAAAGCAGCTTTTTTTTGACTATGGAGTCACGGATTCAGGATAATTGCCAACACGAATCTGTCCCTCGGCATCAACCCATACTGCATCCCATAACTACAAACTCAGACCAGGTTCAACCGAAGGAGACCCCACGACTATGTCCGTATTCCAAGCCAAGATTGAGGGTGTTCCGCAGTTTGTCAGTTACTTCGCCCCCGTGCATCGGGCCATGCTGCAACTGGGCGAGGCTACTCCCAAACAGGTGTATGCCCACATTGCCCAACATGAAGGGCTGTCGGCTGAAGACATGGCACAGACCAATAAAAACGGGGGGCCTACTTTTGAGAACCGTGCAGCATGGGCGCGGTTTTATATGACTAAGGCCGGCTGGATGTACGCGCCCAAACATGGTGTTTGGGCTCTGACAGAGCAGGGTAAGCAAGCCGCTGACCTGACAGAAGAGCAGGCGGTGGCCATGTTTAAAAGCGTGACCACGCAACACAAGGGGCACGAGGAAGAAGTAAAAGCACCTGAGGACCATGTGCAACCAGACAGCACGCAGTACTGGTTTGTTGGTGCGATGTGGGGCGATGGTGAGGGTGACCAAATGCCACGCTTCTTGCAGGAAGGCATTTGGCAAAACGGCTACGAAGACAAGTTTGCCGAACAAGTGAACAAAATGAAGGCGGGCGACCGCATTGCCATCAAGGCATCATTTGCCCGTAAGCACGGCACCCCTTTTAACAACAAGGGGCAAACGGTCAGTGCCATGAAAATCAAAGCCATTGGTACGGTGACCAGAAACCACGGTGATGGCCAAACAGTGGATGTGGCTTGGGAGCCTTTGACTGAGCCCCGCGAGTGGTACTTCTATACCTACCGTTCCACCATTACCCGTGCACGGGTGGAGGATGAAGTACTGGCGCGCCGCTTGGTGGCTTTTACCTTTGACGGTGGGCAGCAAGACTATGCCTTCTTCATGGCCCAGCCATACTGGCGCGCCCGGTTCATCGAAACTGATGGCGTGGCGCCGGATGGAGATAGCATTGATGACAAAGCCGATGCACTGGATGAAGTGGAGCAAGTGCCACCAGTAGCTGTGTATGGCGTGGCGGACATTGTGGCCGAAGGTTGCTTTGTGTCGGAGGCTGAGCTGCACAGCATGCTCAAGCGCTGGACAGAGAAGAAAAACTTGATTTTGCAAGGCCCACCGGGTACCGGCAAAACCTGGTTGGCCAACCGCTTGGCCAAGGCATTGATTGGCCAAAAAAACGTAACGGATGAGCAGTTGCGCGTGGTGCAGTTTCATCCAGCCTTGTCCTATGAAGACTTTGTACGTGGTTACAGACCTGGTGGTGACGGACGCTTGACACTAACGGATGGGCTGTTTTTGCAAGTGGTGCAGGCTGCAATTGCGCAGCCGGATGTGGAGCATGTGCTCATCATTGAGGAAATAAACCGGGGGAACCCAGCTCATGTATTGGGTGAGATGCTGACCCTGCTGGAGTGCAGCAAGCGGTCACGCGCCGAAGCGATGGAGCTGGCCTATTCCAAATCACGTGGGGAGAAGGTGTATGTGCCAGAGAACCTGTATGTGATTGGCACCATGAATGTGGCTGACCGCTCGCTGGCCTTGGTGGATTTGGCGCTGCGCCGCCGCTTTGCCTTTGTGAATCTGGCCCCCAGCTTGAATACCGCGTGGCAGCAGTGGTGTAGTGACAAAGGTATGGATACGACGGCCATTACGCATATCCAAACGCGCATGGCAGCGTTGAACCAAGAAATTGCCGCAGACCGTGCTTTGGGTGCGCAGTTTCAAATTGGACATTCGTATGTGACTCCGCATGAGCCTGTGGCGGATGCGCAGGCATGGTTTGCAGAGGTGGTGCTCTCAGAAATTGGCCCATTGCTACATGAATACTGGTTTGACACACCAGAGCGTGCGGATGAGGCGATAGCGCTTTTGCTCAAACAGGCTTGAGGGCATGGCGACCACCATTCCTCTGCGCAATATCTGGCTGCTGTTTTTGTATGCAGCAGACTTGGTGCGCTTTAAGGATGAAGCCAGTGTAGAAGCAGAAGCTGCACGTGACTTGCCCGAGTTGCTGGCGCGCCTCCTGGTGCGGGTGGCGCAGCAGCGATTGAGGCGTAATTTAAGCAGGGGCTACCAAGCACGACATGCTGTGCTTTCGCGTGTGCGGGGGCGTATTGATGTGCTGGCCACGACCTCAGGTCAACTGCTGGAGCAAGGGCGTGTGGCTTGTCGCTTTGAAGAGCACACCATGGATACGCCGCGCAACCGGTTGGTACGGGCAGCGCTGGATTACTTGTCGACGATGATGGATGCATCCGAAGTGGTGCATGAGTGCCGTGCGCTGTCACAAATGCTGGGGCGCTTGGGGGTGTCGAGCCAGAAACCTTCGCGTGCAGCCTTGGCCACCGACCAAGTCAGCCGCAATGAAACGGCCGACTTGTTGATGGTGAGCTTGGCCAAAATGGTATTTGAAGCTGTCATCCCTAGTGAACAGGCAGGCAGTACTCGAGCGGTGGCAGTGGATGCGGATGTGCACTTGGTGCGCCGCTTGTTCGAAAAGGCCGTGGCCAATGCCTTACGGATACAGTTGCAGCCCCAGGGCTGGCAAGTGCAGCATGGCCGCAAGCTGAGTTGGCCTGTGGGGCAGGCATCGGATGGTATCGCGGAGTATTTTCCCGGCATGCAGACCGATATCGAACTGGTGCATAGAGGCCAAAAGCTCAAGCTGGTGATTGACACCAAGTTCACGCACATCTTTACGGACTCCCAATACAAGTCAGAGGTGCTGCGCAGCGGCTATCTGTACCAGCTTTATGCCTACTTGCGCACCCAAGAGGGGCAGCTGCATGCGCAAGGCATAGAGTTTAGCGAAGGCATGTTGCTGCATCCACAGTGTGGACAGGCGTTGGATGCCTACGTTGATATGCAGGGGCATCGCATGCGGTTTAAGACAATTAATCTGATGAGTTCGGCTGAAGAGTTTGAGCGGCAGCTCCTGAGCATTGGAAGCGGGGCAGTTTGAGGTTTGGAGTGCGTGATTAAGCCAGACCCTCGCCACCAGACCAGCCCGGGGAAGGATTGTCAATTCGTGCATGCTAACTGACAGCATTAGCACTGTCGTGTTGCCGGTCAGACGTTGTGATGGGCGACCGCTCCACTCAGTTACCAGCCATTGAAACCATGAGGGAGCGAAGGTCGGCATTGGGCACGTTGAAGTTCGCCACGAACGGCGTCTGACAGGCAGTGGATTGGGCACCCCGTAAGCTGACTGTCGTGACCGGCAGCAATCAGCCTGAAAGAGCCAGATAGCAAGAAACCTTGACGGGCAGCTTATCCATCGTTCGTAGAGATCTTCCCCTCCGACTGCTTGCCCCAAAGCTGCCGATCAACGGCTGCACGCGTCCGTGCCGACCGGAGCGCGTCAAGCTTTCCGGCTCGCAGATCGACTTGTCATTCCTTTGCCTGATGCCACACCGGCTGTTTTTTTCGCGGTGGGCAGCTTTTGCTTGTCCCATTGGTCAAGACACAGCAGGGTATCCACATACGCGGTCAAGCGATTGAGATAGTCTGGGGAGATATCTCGCATCAGTGCCAGTGAACGCAGCACCAGCATGTGGGAATTGATCGGTCCGGCATTTTTGGGTGCCTGGCCAAGGGCGTGTGTCACCCGCTTGTTGATACTGAGTTTGGCCCAGGTGTTTCTGAAGTACTGTGTCGCTTTCAACTCTGGCCGTAATCCGGTACTACCCGTGCTGCCCATATTTTCAGCCTCATCGTGTGAGCGAAGATGCGACAGGTGACGGGTAAGCTCACCCAACGGTGTGCGATGGACACTCTGCTCGAGCCTGGATGCGCTTTGGTTCTCGGCTTGTGCCTGCTCGAAGTGTTTTCTCAAAGTCACCAGCGCTTGTGCCAGTTTGTCATCAAGAAGGCGTTTGACCGGGCCCTGCTGGGTTGTCGCGCGACGGGCCAGCACATCGATGTAGAAGAACCGCACCGGGTCGAATCTGTCTGCACCAAGCTGACGCAAGGACTCAATCGCCTGGCTGACCTCGCTGATCTCGCTGATCTCGCTCTGACCTGACTCATCCATGTGGTGTCGGGGTCGGATTGCTGTTTTTCGGCACCGTGGCCATTTCCACGCGCCGGTTCTGGGCGCGCGCCGCCTCATCCACGTTCGGCGTCATCGGCTGCTCGGCGCCAAAGGCTGCGGCAAACACCAGGCCAGAGGGCATGCCTGCGTCGATCAATGTCCGTGTCACTGTCAAAGCACGCTGGGCCGATAACTCCCAATTGTCGGCAAACTGATGGTTGCCCTCTCGTACCGACCGGTCATCGGTGAACCCACTGACCATCAGCAGTTCGTTGCGTGACGCCAAATAGGCGCGCAGTGGTGTCACCAAACTTGTCAACAGTTGTCGTCCTTCAGGCTGCAGTTGGTCAGAATTGAGTGAGAACAAAACCCTGCCACTGATGCCGATGCGCCCGTTGCTCAAGGTGATGCGCCCGGTGGCCAGTGGAATCGCCAAGGCTTTCTCAAGGGTGATGCGACGCTGTTCTTCAATGTGGCGCTTTTTGACCTCCGCTTCCAGGTTGGTCGCCAACTCCAGCTGAACGCCCAGAACGGCAACCAGGATCAGTACAAACGCCCCCAGCAAACCCGACATCAAATCACCAAAAACGGCCCAGACCGGTACCGTGTGTTCCACCCCGTCACTGTCGTGCATCAGTTCACCTCTTGGGCAGAACGGGCATGCTGGCTCGGCAGGCGTCGCAGCTCTTCAAAGATCTCCTTTTGCGACAAGGTGCTCAGATCAATGATTTCCCGGGCCTGCGCCACGTAATAGGCCAACTGCTCGTCACTGCGCACCATGGACTTGTCCAGCGCGCCTTCGATGCGTTGCAGACTGCCAATCAGCTTCTCATTGGCTGTATGGAAGGTCTGCACCGCAAAGCCGAAGGTCTCACCCAGGCTCGACACGTCAATGGCGCTGGCACTCACCTGCGTCGCGATGTCGGCGAGCTTGCCGGTCTCGGCTTGCATCCGCAGTGCAAATTGGTCCGTGACATCTTGCAGAGCCTGCGCAGACGAGTTCACCAGGGCGTCGATCACCGAGCGTTGTTCAACCGAGGTTTGCTGGATCGCATCGAGCAGGGCATTGAGTGTTTCCAGAATGCGACTGCGTTCTTGCAGCAGGTCATTGTCCCGGGCGAGCCCACTGGACATTTCCTGACGCAGTTGCCCGATGACCTCGGCAGCCGCACGTGGCGCCTCGGAGGCGGTGTCGATCAGCCGCTTGATCGGGTCTTCCAGCGATGTGCCCAGCGTCACCAGATGACCGGCCACGGCCGTTTGCAAGTCAGCCAGACGATCCACGGCCGCCTGACCGCGCTTGGCTTCATCATCGCGCAGGTGACCAAGTTCCTGGCGCAGCAGGCTGGCCAGTTGCGCCATGTGTCCCTGGTGTTGTTGGACCCAATCGGCTTCTGAGGCCAGACGGGCTGTGATCAGGGCTTCCGACTGGCTCATCAGCTTGGTGATCTCACTGAGCGTGGTGTCTGCACTGGCATGCGCCCGTTGTGAGAT
>CAIVHU010000067.1 GCA_903905735.1 uncultured beta proteobacterium | reverse complement strand
TAATAAATGCAGCAACAAATGACCGTTTATAGGCTTGCTGTCCGCAACCTCGTTCTCAAACCCAATCACAAGCACAACACGGTCGGTTAACAAAATGTCGAAGATTCCGCACTGGTTCGCCTCAGCGAACCAGTGCGGCGTAATTCAGTGTTTGACAATGTGGGGAAGTCTTTATAGGGTGAATTTGAACTGACGGCGGGCTCGGTGATCCCGGCGGTCATGCTGTCTGGCATCAATTCAGATTTGCCGGGCACCATCGTAGCCCAGACCCGGCAAACTGTGTATGCCACCAACGAACCTGGCGCTGTGGTGATCCCGCAAGGCGCGCGCCTGATCGGCAGGTACTCAGCAGATGTTGCTTATGGTCAGTCGCGGGTGCTGGCGGCTTGGGATGAACTGATTTTGCCCAACGGCTCACGGATTTCCTTGCGTGGCATGTCTGCAGCTGATGGTCAAGGGCAATCCGGCATGGAAGATCAGGTGGATACCCACTGCAGAACACAGAACCTGAAGTGCTGAGGGCCTGGATGCGAGGCAAACAGGTCGCCCAAGGGATTGAGCGTGGCCGCGTCCCCCATGTGGAGGCGGGCATCACGGGTGATCCGGCCAAGAACCTGATGCGCGCGACTGCAGGCAAGTCCTTGCTGCGTGCCGACCCAAGAACGATGGACGTGCTGGCAAAAGACCCGGTAGCTGGGATTGACCTGGCCGGCGAAGACAAGATTGCCATGCCCGACGAACGCATGCTGGCGGCCAATGCCAGCATCAAAGATTTGGGCTACCAGGCCATCCACCAAATCGCCAGGGCTGACCTTGAAAAGCAGGACGGCGGCTTTGACCCCAGCAGCGTCGATCTGCTGCGCGAGAAAGGCATTCTGGACACCGACGGCAAGCTCACCCAGCTTGGAACGGATGTCGTGATGGTGCGTGATGACCGCCTCATCCGAGAACGCGAAGCACTGGAACCAGCGCAGAGAACCAAGTTTGCACAGTATTACAAAACGTCAGGCGACTACGTGCGCGAGGCCTACATGGCCGAACGCGACAAGGCCGCACCTGAAGTGGCCCAGGACAGAAAAGAACAGGCACTCGATCAAACAAACGTCTTTCAGGTTGGGGGGAAAACGCCCAAAACCCACCAAATCGTGTTGGAGGAAAGTATTGAACTTTGAACCACGCCCGACAGCCCAGGGCATTTTTAAGGAAAAACCATGCAAGCATTGACACCCCTCTCCCCGCAAACCATGACTGAGCTGGGCATACCGACCAACGCCCAACTGCATTCGGTTCGCGATGCTGACAAGCTCGGTATTGAGCTCAACGGCCCTGAGCATGACGACGTTGATGCCTCGGATTTTGTCGAGGTGCATCATGACTGAGGGCAAAAAAGACCTGCGTGAGCAAATCACGGACCGCATCGTCGCCTCCCTGGAGTCAGGCGTGATGCCCTGGCGCAAAGGTTGGACCAATGAAGGCGGTGTCGCTGCCGGACTACCCCGCAATGCGGTGTCCGGCCGCATTTA
>CAIVHU010000066.1 GCA_903905735.1 uncultured beta proteobacterium | reverse complement strand
TAATAAATGCAGCAACAAATGACCGTTTATAGGCTTGCTGTCCGCAACCTCGTTCTCAAACCCAATCACAAGCACAACACGGTCGGTTAACAAAATGTCGAAGATTCCGCACTGGTTCGCCTCAGCGAACCAGTGCGGCGTCATTCAGTGTTTGACAATGTGGGGAAGTCTTTATAGGGGATAGACACCGCATCAGTTGGCTGGCAAAGTTGGTCCATTGATTGACTTTTTTGGGGGTAGACGAATGTCAACGACCAATGTGCAGGAAACCGGCTCTGCGGGACGAAGCGAGGCTGGCATTCCGGCTAGCCTCGTGACGTCATGCCCTCGACGATGCGGTCATAGTATTTTTCGAGACCGCCCTTGCGCTTCCAGGCCGCCATCGCCCGGCGCAGCCCATCGGCCTCACCGGGTGTGAAGCCGGCCGCCAGAATGCTGACCTGCATCACCTGTTCCTGAAAGACCGGCACCCCCAGCGTCCTCCCCAGCGCTTCTTCAAGCGCGGCACTGGGATAGACAACAGCTTCTTTGCCCTGTCGGCGATTCAAATACGGGTGCACCATGCCACCCTGAATTGGGCCTGGGCGCACCAACGCCACCTCGATGACCAAGTCGTAGAAGCAGCGAGGTTGCAGACGAGGCAGCATGCCCATCTGCGCCCGGGACTCAATCTGGAACACCCCGACCGTGTCGGCCTGGCAAATCATCTCGTAAGTGGCTGGGTCTTCGGCCGTGATGTCCTGCATCTGAAAGTGAAACCCTCGGCGCATGCTCACGAAATCCAGCGACTTGCGAATCGCGGTGAGCATGCCCAAAGCCAGCACATCCACTTTCAAGAGGCCCATGGCATCGAGGTCGTCCTTGTCCCACTCAATGACGGTGCGGTCTTCCATCGTCGCCGCTTCGATGGGAACCATGCGCGACAGCGGCCCCTTGGTCAACACAAAGCCGCCCGGGTGCTGGGAGAGGTGCCTCGGAAATGTCATCAACTGGCGCGTCATCGTAATCAGTTGCTGGACGCGCAGGTCATCCAGTGAAAGTCCCAGCTCTTTAAGACGCTCGGCATGCACCTCGCGGCCGTCCCAGTGACGATGAGACTTGGCCAGCTTCTCCAGCAATTCAAGGTCAAAGCCCAGCGCCTTGCCGACATCCCGGATGGCAGACTTGGGCCGGTATGAAATCACCACGCCGGTCAAGGCAGCCCGGTCCCGCCCGTATTTTTGGTACAGGTACTGGATGACTTCTTCCCGGCGTTCGTGTTCAAAATCCACATCAATGTCGGGTGGCTCATTGCGCTCTTTGCTGATAAAACGCTCAAACAGCACCGACATGCGTGCCGGGTCCACCTCGGTGACGCCCAGGCAATAACAAACCGCGCTGTTGGCGGCAGACCCCCTACCCTGACAAAGAATATGGCGGGACCGTGCGAAGGCGACGATGTCGTACACGGTCAGGAAATACTGCTCGTACTTCAGTTCGCAAATCAAGCTGAGTTCATGCTCAATCTGGTGCTGGACCTTGGCTGTCATGCCATTGGGCCAACGCCGCCCTGCCCCTTCATAGGTCACTCGGCGCAGGTACGACTCCGGGGTCTCTCCTGCTGGCACCACTTCCTGGGGGTACTGGTATTTCAATTCGTCCAGCGAGAAGTCGCACCTGGCCGCCACCACCAATGTTTCTGCCATCAACGCATCCGAAAAGGTCTGCGCCAGGCGCAGGCGGGTGCGCAGGTGCCGTTCGGCGTTTGGTTGCAGGTCCAGACCACATTCGGTCAGTGGTTTGCCAACCCGAATGGCGGTCAACACGTCCTGCAGTGGCTTGCGCGAGCGGACATGCATGTGCACATCACCGACCGCGACCAGCGAAATGGCAGTGGCCTCGCCTGCCTGCCGGAGCTTGTAGAGCCAGATTTCGTCGTCCAGGGTACGCAATTGCTCCACACCCCACCAACACCTGCCGATGAAATGCTGCAACATCCATTGCCCTAGGTCCAGCAGTTGTTCCGGGGTGCCGCTGCGCTCAGGTGATACCACCACCAAGCAGTCCGCCAAGTCTGCACCGTGAATGCTCTCGAGCAACAGGCGGTAAGTACCCTTCTTCTCTGAGGTACGCCTCAGCCGAGTAATGAACTCGCACAAATTGCCATAGCCGTTCAAATTGCAGGCCAGCACCACCAGATTGAAGGGCTTGCCAAAATCAGGTCGGACTTCAGGCTCAACCTGAAACTGGGAACCCACCAGGAGCTTGAGACCGGACTCCTTGGCCTGTAAATGGGCGCGTACGATGCCGGCCATGGTGCATTCGTCAGTCAACGCTATGGCTGAGTAGCCGATTTCTTTGGCGCGCAGGACCAGTTCTTCAGGTTTGCTGGCCCCTTTCAGGAAGGAGAAATTGGAGAGGCACCGAAGCTCGGCGTAATGGGGTAAGACGGTCATGGTGCGGTTTCACGCAAAGAGTCCATGCAAAAACCAGGACGCCGCCGCGTCCTTGGGCAGTCGTTGCTGGAAAATCCAAAGGGCACCCGCATGCTGGCTCAGAGCGACCCAGTAGTCCCGGCCTACATTCAGGCTGCGCTGACCACCACCAGCATCTTGGACGCGGTGCCACCAGCCCCCCTCGACACGTTCCGGGCCGAGCAACAGCTGCAGTGGTCCCTGGTACAGAGGTCGTTCACCTTTGACATCGAGCTTCAACGGTGTTTTGAGAATCCAGGTGGGTTGGGGACCGGGCACCTGGCGCACCTTGGTGGCAGGTCTCTTGGCGTTCATCGGCTGCCAATGGTTCATCCACTCCATGCGGGTGTCTTCGGCCAGCACAGGTCTGAGAACCCGTTTTTTTCCCAGCCGTGCCTCAATACGTTCCAGCACCAGGTCAATGGCCTCCCCTGTCGCCCGGTCGTCGGGAATAAGCGAGCGGTTCTCTTCGATGAAGGGGTTGACTTCGGTGGCGCTCAGTACCAGGTCACCGGCCGGTGCCTTCAAAGTGACCTTGGCCAGGTTTTCCGTCAGCAGGCGGCTCAGGTGGTCGACGTTTTGGGTGGGTTGTGCCGTGCGCACCGTGATTTCGCCGCCATCGCCCGCGTCCTTGGCGCGCATGACATCGTGGCACCAGTGCAATGTGAAAGCTTTAACCCCGCATTGGCGGGCACATAGCCAGCCACCCATCTGCACTAGCAGGCGTCTGGCACCAAACATCAGGGCAGGCGCCGTATCGACGCGACCAGGCAATTCCAATTTTGCAGAGAACGTATCCGGCAAGGTCACCCAGGGGTAAGCTTCGGGGCGAAGGCCATAGGCCTGGTCCAGTGCCAGCAGCAGTTGGCTGTCAAATCGGCGACTGATACCGCCACGCGGCAATTTGCGCACATCGGCCAGTGTTCGACACCCCAGACGCGCCAGTGTGGCCCCATGGACGTTGACTGCATCGACACATTCATAAGGCAAGGCGTCCAACACTTTGGCCAGCGGCCCGGCAAAACCATCACGGATGCCAACCCGGGCACAGGCAAGAGCGGCCAGACTGGTCGGGGCCCACGCAAGTGCCGTTATGCCCAGCTCAACCGCACCGGCCTCGACAAGCTCATGCACGCGGTCTTCACCTCCGAACAGACGCAGGCTTTGCTCGACTTCCAGCAAGACCGCCTGGTCAACCCTTGCAACTCGGGGGGTGAATTGAAGAGCCCAGACAGCGACGCCAGACGGGTCAGTGCGCGGCGAGTTGTCGCAAGCGAGGTTGGTTAACAGCGCGGCCCAATGTGTGGACATTGGAGACCTCCGTCTTTGCAATCAATTGGCTCGGGCGCATCAGACGTGGGGTGAATACGCTGGCGAGCGTCCCTGGAATGGACGTGATGGAAATGACGCCGTCCATCAGCGCCCCCTTGCGCTTCAAAATGTGGACCTGCAACTGCCAATCGGTACCGAGCGTGGCCAGAACGCGCAATGGTGCCGGTGAAGCATCCAGTTGGGCTGCCTCGGGTCGGAACAGGAAAACCGGACAGTCGCAGGATTGAGCATGGACTTGAAGACGCCGAATTTGCTCGGCACGCGCCTGGGGCAACCAAGCCAGGATGGCACCGCCCCTTGGATTGGCTTTGACAAGCTGCTCAGTGCTCCAAAGCCTTTCTGCTGGCGTGTCGGCGGCAATCCAGACCATGTTTTTTTCGGCAATGCCGAGCTTGACCAGACCGGGTACATGGGGACGCTTGGGTGGACCCACCAGCAAGATTTGGCCACCAGTAACCACAAGGCGGGCCAATGCAGGTGAAAGCAGGCGCCATTCGCACAGGGACGGTTGGGGTTGTAGGAGCTCAGTTATCGAGTTGCATGGCCATCCACCGCCGGGCAATTGCGCATCCAGCTCTTCAAAGCCGGTGGAGACAACGGCCTGACTTGTCTGACCGACCTCGGTTCCGCGCCAGATTGCCTGCGAAATGCCGATTGGCAGTTGCCCGACGTCAAACTGCCGCGACGGGTCAACACCAGGAGGCGGCTCGGCGTTGACTATCCATTGGAGGGCGGCGGGCATGGGGCTTCAAATGATTGCTGTATAAAAGAGGCTCTGTTCGCGAATTGTATGGATTTCGTTGATGTTTTGGAGTTTTCAGAGGAGAATTGCGTATGCGCGCTTCTCAGTTCAAAAACCTACTGGCCGACTTGGCCAGTCTCAGCCCCGAGCAGCTTATCAACTTGCGGGTG
>CAIVHU010000065.1 GCA_903905735.1 uncultured beta proteobacterium | reverse complement strand
TTAATTAAATCAGGTAAACCCCCGGCTCTGCCGGGGTGACAGTAGCAGTTTGACTTTTACTGGAGTATGGCTGTTCAGGGCACAACGTTGGCAGTGAGTTGAGCGTAATTGAAGGAAGAATTGGAACGAAACAGTTCCATCTAATTTTGAGGCGCACATTGGAGGTTTGAGGTTGCTGTGCAGCGATGTAGTGCGCGATAAGAGATGGCAGGTTGCTGAGACATCAAGGCTGCGAAAGCAGCCGTCCCGGCCCCTTTGAGGGGCTAACATTTTCAAGCCCCCGGCTTTGCCGGGGGTAGTTGACTTTGGTGATTTAACCAATCGGTTGCGCCAGTTGATCATCGAATTTATGACGGCCAGCCACGAAAACCGGCTTGAAGATCAAGAAGACTATGCGGCTGAATATGATGCCGGTGTTTTTGAATTGGCCTCACTCATTAACGACGAACTGTTGAGTCTTCGCACCATCACAGAAAACCAATTTGCCAATGTCAGCACCATGGCCGAAAAGCAGCGACAAAATGAGTTTTACTTGGACCGCGCAGAAAAAATTGGCGAGACAATTGCGTTGCTTGAGGGGCAAAGCTTGCTTGGTACGCTGTCAGATTCACCCCTGCTTAAACCATTGCTGGAGGTCTATCGGCATCAAGTTCTGGTTCGTTTGGCAGGCTGGCGCTCCACCCACATGGACATTACGGCCGTACTCAAGGCTTTCTTGTACCGTTTGCGCCAAATTGAACCAAACGCACGACGTATCCGCGCCTTTGCTCACTTCCTCAGGAAGAACCCGGACTACCAGCCGCCTGAGGCAGACAATCTTCAAACACTGCCCGCATGGGCATCCCGGTATGCCGGTCTTCGCTTGAAGACACACCCAGATTTATCAGTTTCACAATCGAGGGAAGCGTTAGCTGAGATCGCCCAAGCCATACCATCAGCCAAAATCACCATCGCCAGAGAAAGAGGTGCCGGTCGCCTGATCAATGACGGCACGGGGAATGCAGTTAGGGTCATTCAGCCAAAGCCGGTTCAACTCGCATTTCATCGCTATTTACAGGCTGCATGTGATGCACTGCTGCCTTTGTCGGCTATTGGTTGGAAGCGAAAGCAGCCAGAGTTTTCACAGCTCGATGACGATGCATGGTTGCTCTACGCCGTTCACTCGATTGAGATGCTGGGCAAGAGCATCAAAACGGGACGCTTGCGGGGCCTGGAGGTCAAACGACATGTAGCACCTACTGAGCATGTGAGATCGGGCAACATTGTGATTATGGACGTGGCACTTTGGAAAAAAACCTGATCAATAGCTTGCTCCGGGTCTATCACAGCGACAAGCTGCGGCACCCGGCTTCCGGCGTACTTACGCGGTTTGTTGAAGATTTCAACATCGGGCAACGAATCGGCACCTCGTTGGTTTTCTCAAACACTGACCGTGAATTGATCCGGAAACTGTTGTTGACTACCGAAGGGATCGACGCACAAACAACCCAGGCTGGGCAGTGGAATGGATTGAGCCGCGCTGAAAGCCTGGAATACAGCGACAACGAGAAGATGACCAGTTCGTCCGTCAGGCAAGGCCGTGTGGCCGTCAAAGCCCTGCCTGGTGAATTTTTGCTCCTTGCTGAGCAGCGCATTTCTGTGCCGCCCGGCATCAACCTCGATTTGAGTTGGCAATGGCTGGTAGCACATTGCGGCCACACTTCGGTGTTACTGGTGGAGAACTGGGAAGCGTTCGACGCGATTCACCAAATTACTTTTGATCTTTCTCGCTCGGGAACCAATCCTTTGGTAGTGTTCAGGGGCAGCCCGGTCTACCGGCAAGATTACGTGGTGGCATTGCTGCAAGGGTTAGCGCTCCCTGTGTTTGCCTTGGTTGACTACGATCCAGCGGGTCTTATCTTGGCCCAGAGCACGCCTCATTTTATTGGACTCATGATTCCACCGAAACATGAGTTGCTGTCCGCATTGAAAACCATCAAGAATTACTCTCGCTATCGTAACCAGCTTATCCAGGCACAAGCCGTTCTCAATAACTCGACACACCCCGATATTGTTGCCCATTGGAAGTTGCTGCAAGAGCATGGGACGGCTTTACCGCAAGAGTATTTCTTGCTTAAAAGAACACCCGAGCATTGCGATAAGAAGCATTCGTTTTGATGTCTTCAGTGGTGGTATTTACAGGAGTAACGACGAAAACGGTTCGACCTAAGATACCCTTTTTTTATATCGTCGCCCACTGAGATACTGCCCTTGGTTGATCGGCCCCGCCCATTGCCGATTAACTCCAAGCCGGACCAGCTCGGACCTGGCATCGAAAGACGGCAACACCATCTGTCCTGGCTCCCAATTGAAATGCGCCATGACTGCATCGAGGGCAACCGAGTGGACGCCGCTCAGTTTTCGAATGGATGTATTGGCCGGTGTCGCTTGTAGTCGCAGTGCTTCCCCAGCACCGAATATCACTCGCCGCAGAATGAAATGCCAATAGGACTCCTTCAGCGAGTCGATCAGTTCGGAGGTGCACGGATACCGTTCCTTCATTTGGGCGATGGGGGTCACCTTGGGTAGCAGACTTTTCAATCGTTCTTTACTGACGCGGGCAGGCTTACCTGGTGCGTCGTACAACCCATCCAGTCCAGCGGTGATCGTCTTCACAAACGCCGCATCCTGCTCCACATAGCCATCCGTATCCGCCACTTGCTCTGTTTGTACCTGAAGCGCTTGCAGCAACCAGGCATGGTCGTGCCGGTAGAGCCAATCCGCCGTCGCATAGGACTTCTTCCAAAGGTCATCCAAAGTGATCGTCGGCCATCGCACTTGGAACTGCCTGACTTTGTTGCGCATGGCCTGCAGCTTTGGAGCTACCTCTTCCTGCGCGGTGTCCTTCTTAGGCGCGCGGAGTTTGTCCAAAGGCTCGGCCTTCTGGGCGAGCACGCAAGCCTTGAAACCCTCAAAATCGCCGAACAGGTACATGGACAAAATCACATGTCTGGTAAACGGCAGTTCAAGCTGCCCCTCAAGCAGACTCAGGCGCAGCCAGGAACGAAGCTGGCCAGACCGGTACGCCGGATCTGTGGCGGTCAGGAATTCCTCCCCAAACTCCGACTGGAGCGCGTCCAGCACAGCCGTCCACGAAACGGACGACTTGCGCACCAGGCCGTGTGCGGCAATCTTCTGCCGGTATGCCCTGATCAACTGCCCCGGCTTGAGCGGTGGCAAATTGGCATCCAGCAGGCGCGCAGAGAACTCGGCATAGCGCACATCCATGCTTGTGACCTTGCCGGTGCTGATGTGGGCGGCGGGTTGCCAGCCACACGGACAATGTGCCCACGGAATGGACAGCAGGTGCTGGGCACGCGCAAACGGGCGGCGACACACCGGGCAACCCTGCAACAAGGGTGTCTGGTGCCGCCAGCATATCTGTACGCCGGGAAGTTGGTGTACCCGGTGCCAATACCCTATGCCGCGTTCGGGAACGTCTTCACGCAGGCATTCAACACATAGACGGCTTTCTCCATGCATGCCCACCACGCGCTGCGGCAGACGGCCAAGGCCGGTGTAATGTTGGCCAAGTGGTATCTCCTGCCGTGCCGGGGTCGCCTCTGTCCCCAGGAATGGCGAGAACGCGGGCAGGAGGGTGTTATCTTGGATCAAGGACTGCATCATCAGTTCGGGATCGCCGGGGAGCCTGGCAACCAATGAACTGAGGGCCTGCGCCGGAATCACGAAGTCCAGAATCTCGCGCTTGCCAAACAGTTCCAGGTCGGTCGCCGCCTTGGTGGGATTGCCGGACAGCAGGTGATACCGCGATACCCTGGATAGAAAGGTTTCGTCTGGGAGCGACTCAGGGAAGAACGGTAGAACGGCTGGCATCAAAAAACGGAAGCGCAGGGCTTGCGAATATGCACATGTGCATCTATAATCGAGTCACGAAAACACTGCCTACATTGTGTCAATCTTTTTTGTCTCATGTTTGGCTGCAAATTGAATAGATCGGAGTGCTTGTGTCAAACTTATTATCGTGCGCGGGCATGAATTTTGGTAGTCCGCCAGAGGGAGGCTTGTGTCACTCTTTTTTGTCAGTCAACATTTCTTCCATGGAAGATGGATGCCAAGCGCCTGGCACACATGCGAGCGTGCCACCCTCAGGAAGTACCCAACAGTTCATGACCATCTACTGCGCACGTGAATTTAGCGCGGGTGACATCCAGACAATTCGCGCTCTGATGG
>CAIVHU010000064.1 GCA_903905735.1 uncultured beta proteobacterium | reverse complement strand
TTGTTCCTTTTCTGCCAGGTGGTTGATCCCCAGTGAAATCGGTGTTTTCTGGCCCTGGCTGCGATCTGCCAGTGCGTTGATGCCGCCGCCGCTCGTTGACGACCTTATTAATTACTTTGTTTGTTTATTAGTTAGTTTATTTGTTATGATATAATGGGGTATTTCCCACCCCGTCCTCATCCTCAAGGAGGTCTGCCATGCGTCCCATTGAATTTAGTCCCGAATCCATCATCAGTGCCGGTCAGGATCTGCAGGCCACGGGCCGCAACATCACCGGGTTTGCCTTGCGGCAGAAGGTCGGGGGCGGCAATCCTTCCCGATTGAAGCAGGTCTGGGATGAGCACTTGGCCAGCCAGTCGGTGACCAAGGCCGAGCCGGTGGCTGAGTTGCCGGTGGAGGTGGCCGAAGAGGTGGCTTTGGTGACCAAAGAGCTGACGCAGCGCCTGGCGGCGCTGGCCAGCGAGCTGAACGACAAGGCGGTCAAGGCCGCAGAGCGGCGGGTGCATGAGGTGGTGCGTTCTGCCGGTGAGCAGCGTGCCCAGGCGGAACGTGAGCTGGCCGATGCTTCCCAAACTGTGGAAGACCTGGAGTCCATGGTGGATGAGGCCACGGTGCAGGTGACGGCGCTGGAAGCCAAACTGGCGGATCTGCAAGCCGTCCACCAGTCCCAGGCGGTGGAGCTGGCCCAGGTGCGGGAGCGGCTGGTGGTGACAGAACAAACAGCCAAAGTTTCGGCTGAGCAGTATGCGGCTGAACTGGCACGGATGACGACCACCATCGAGGCCGAGCGCACCCGTCACCAGCAGGAAGCCGGTCAACATGCTGCTGAGCTGGCCCGCATGCAAGCCGCTATCGATGCGGAACGTCAACGCCACCTGCAGGATGTGGAACAGCTTCGGCTGGATCTGACGGAGCAGAAACAGGCCGGCCAGGTGGTGGCTGCCGAGCGCGACCAGGTGCGCGCCGATCTGGCGGCGATCACCGCCAAGGCGGAGGGCATCGAGCAGGCGCGCCAGGAACAGCGCAAAGCGGCTGAGCTGGAAGCCAAGCGCGCCGGGGAGCGTCTGGCCAAGGCTGAGGCTGGCCAGGAGAAATCGCACCAGGAGGCCAGCGCGGCACGCGAAGATGCGGCCAACCTGCGTGGGCAGGTGGAGGCTATGAAAACTCAGGTGGCTGAGCTGATGCAGGTGCTGGCGGCCAACAAGCCCTGATTCCTATTCTTGCCCGGTGCGGGTGTCATGACCTGGCCGGTGGTCAGCGTCTGGCGGTGTGGACCAAGGTCAGGATTCACACCGTTTCGTTGTCGATCTCGTCCACCAGGCGGACATGCGCGTGGGCGACCAGCTCGCGGGTGCCGGGGGACTTTACCGGGGCGGTCCAGCTTGGGGTGCTTGATCAACGTTTAGCTGCTAGGGCATTGCAAAAATGAAATGAGTAATATATATTCCCTATATACAAATTGAGGTGAAGACATGACCATCGCAGCCGAAAACTTGCTGGTGAAATTCCGTTCCAGGGATACGCCATTTGGCGTGACTCGGGGGACGGTGAAGGCGCTGGCCAAAGAGTTGGATGTGAACGAGACACAGGTCAGTCACATGGCATTGTCAAAGTTCGCCAGTGATGTCTTGCCTGCCTATGCGCCTGATGACGGGCCGTTGACAGCCAAACAAGTTCGGGCATTGCGCAAAGATGCGGCCAAACACTTGCCCAAAGGCAAAGTGCTCTCAAGCGAGGCCTTGTTCGCATGAGCCAGAACTGGAAACTGCCTGCACCCGGCGACATCGTTTGGTGCTTGTTTCCAGAGGTGCCAGACATTGAACCAGGGCCCAAGCCCCGCCCCGCACTTGTCATGCGTGTCGAGCGGCGCGAGGATGGCGATGTGGTCAGTGTGGTGTATG
>CAIVHU010000063.1 GCA_903905735.1 uncultured beta proteobacterium | reverse complement strand
GGGTGCGGCGAGGAGGGTGCGGCTGAAGACGAGGTCGTCGTCGGTGATGGTGCGGTGGCGGTTGCGCTGTGGGTGGGGCATGCGCGGGAGAGTATTGCGAATCGGACGAGAACGCAAGCTAATAAAACGGACTGGACCAAAAATCCAACGCCCTCAGCAAAAAAACTTCAGATTGGCAGGCTTACCGGAAGGACACGGTGGCATTGGACCACCGCATCGACTGGGTGACTGCCGACTTGCGCGACACCCCCTCAGTGGTTCGGGTGGCCCAAGGTGCCAGCGTGGTGGTGCATGCGCTGAACCCGGTGTACACCCACAAGGAATGGAAGGCGCAGGCTCTGCCCATGACGGACGCGGCCATCGGCATCACTCGAGCACTCAACGCCACATTGATGTTCATGGGCAACATTTATAACTTTGGTAAAGACATGCCCCCGGTCTTGACAGAGGACACGCCGCAGCGCGCAAAAACCGTCAAAGGCCAGATTCGCATTGCCATGGAGGAACAGATCCGCCACAGTGGAGTGCGCGCCATCGTCATCCGGGCCGGAGACTTTTTCGGCAGTGGCAAGGGCACCTGGTTTGACCAAGCCATTGTCAAAGACATCCAAAAAGGCAAGTTCACTTACCCTGGTCACAAAGATGTGGCAACGGCCTGGGCTTACTTGCCCGACTTGGCGCGCACCTTTGCCTTGGTAGCGGCGCGCCGCAACACCCTCAAGGCATTTGAAGTCTTCCACTTTGCAGGCCACAGCATCACTGGTCAGCAATGGCTGGATGTGATCCAACCGATCGCGCAAGCCCAGGGATGGGTGAAGCCTGATGCGCCGCTGCGATCCAGCCAGTTGCCTTGGTCGGTTATCCGCATTGGAGCGCTGTTTGTCCCGACCTGGGCGGCGTTGATGGAGATGCGTTACCTATGGGATACCGCGCATGCGCTGGACAACCGCAAACTTGTGGCGATGTTAGGCAAAGAGCCGCATACGCCATTGGCGCAAGCAGTGTCCATGACACTGAACGACTTGGGTTTCACTGAAGATGCAACAAGGTCAGAAGTCGCTTTCGTTAGACACTTGCAGGCAGTCAATGCTGACTGAGCTCGCAGAAAGCGCGTACCCCTTGTGATGATGAATCAGCAGATAGTGCAGGGTTCGCTGGTGCGTGTCTTGCCGGAGTGGCGGCCGCAAGATGTACCGGTGCATGTGATCTTCCAGAGTGCAAGGTACGTGACGCCAAATTACGAGCATTTATTAACTTGGGTGTTGAGGCTTTTTGAGTTGCCCGGAACCTGCCGTTCGTGGCTGTCGGGTATCGCTGCACAACCGAAATACGATTTTCTCGGTTCCGGTCGTTCAATTTTCAAGGTCAACAAGTGATTTTGATGTCGATTGCAGTCGATTGCCGCCAAACCCGCGATTGACCTGAAGCCTCGATGGCGAATCACAGCTCCAACTATATGTTGCCCCAGTCAGTGGTAATCATCTTCCCGTTGGTGGCGAATTGCACCAACGATGACGGTGCTGT
>CAIVHU010000062.1 GCA_903905735.1 uncultured beta proteobacterium | reverse complement strand
TTCTGATCAATACCGATACCCAACACTGAAGGCAAAAACGGCACCTGTAGTCATACCGGTGCCGTTTTGCTTTGCATCTTTGCCGCCACAACCATCACGGAGCTTGACCAGCAGGCCATCAAATTCGTTGATCACACTCACTATGTGCCCACTATGGCACATAGGACAGGTGTTCGTGCTCTTGCTGAGCATAAGCTTGTCCTGTTGCTTGGCGCGCCAGCGACGGGCAAGTCCATGCTCGCCGCAATACTAGCAACGATGGCCATTGATTCAGAGAGATTGGATTGCATCAAGTGCGAAGGCCCCTTGGAGTTGCGATTGCACTGGAACCCGCACGAATGTAAACGATTGTTCTGGGTGGATGATGCATTCGGACCGAATCAATTGCGAGAGGACTACGTAGACGCATGGATTGAGTTCATGCCAAAGATCAAGGCAGCCATGGAAGATGGCAATCACTTCATCCTAACTTCGCGCACACATATATGGAACGAAGCAGCGTACAAACTGGGTACTCGCAATCATCCGCTGCTTGAGAGCAAAAAAGCGCTTGTATATGTTGGCAGTTTAACGCCCGAAGAAAGACAGCAGATTCTCTATAACCACGTCAAAGCCGGTGAGCAAGACGGCCAGTGGAAACAATCGATTAAGCCGCATCTTCAGACGCTTTCCGAGGAACAAACTCTTCTCCCAGAGATTGCCAGGCGACTGGGAAATCCAATGTACACAACGGGTATCCACCAGATACCTGAGGATCTTGTTCGATTCGTTCGGTCACCAGATGAGTTCTTGAGAAGGACATTTCTTGAACTGACAGAGGCTCATCAGGCGGCCATGACACTCGTCTTTCTCGCCCGTTCAAAACTTCCTGTGCGAAACGTCGCTGGTGAGGATTGCAAGTTGGTCGCTGACAAATACGGCACCACTGTGGCATCAATTGCACAGTCTCTGGAACGGCTAGATGGATCCTACTTGATTAAGCGCGAGGACAGTGGTCACCTTTGCTGGTCGTTCGTTCATCCCACATTTTCGGACGCGATATCCAGCATTCTTAGTTCCAGACCGGATTTAGTTGACCTCTATCTAGTTGGAGCAAAGATTGAGACAGTCTTAGCGGAGGCAATTTGCGAAGGAGTTCCTGCAGTGAAGGATGCGGTCGTGGTTCCGGCCAGAAGTTTTGAAACGCTGGTAACCCGCCTTCTTGAAATTCCTGACGAGCGAGAACTCAATGAACTTCTGTTCCAGTTCTTAAATAGGCGGGCGACAGAAGAAATTGTCCGTCGCGTCTTGGCGTTGGATCCTGACTTGGTGGCTCGCGAGGGATCGCCGCGCCCTTGGCTAGACATTGTGCGCTTTGCCGAGGTTCGATTTAGGGCGAAGGCGTCGTCATATGGACTTCTTGATGAAGGCAATCGGAAAGCCACTTGCGATGCCCTTGTCGACGCTTCAACCTATCACTTGGACCTTTCCTTCCTATCCGACGACGAGATTCTTGCCTTGTTTAAGGCGCGCGAACTGATTCAGCTGACATTTAGGCTCATTGGAATGTTGCAGGATGAGATCCCATCAAAAATCTCGAGCTTGGCAGACGATGCTGATGCAGACTCTGATATCGATGACCAATTTTCAAAGGTGGACGAGTTTGTGCGGAAGTTGCAATACGTTGGGGAGGACAGTCACGTAATTGACTTACTGCAGGATCTTGAGCACTCAATAAGTGAGGCGAAGGATGTGGTCAGGGCGAGGAAATCTGACGAAGATAGCGATGACAGCTTCTTCGCAAATGTGCCGTCAGGCACCTCCACTCAAGCAGCGGAGTCCCGATCTATCTTCAGCGACGTTGATAGTTAACGGCATGACGCAGAAGAGAGTCTTTGGTGCTTACGAGCTATACGCCACATCGTAACGGCCTTCATTTGCAGCTATTGGGCTGAAATGTATTGCGTGGTCCAGAAATCAATCGCACGTAAAGGTTTCAGCTTTGATCGCCATATTTCAGCGTCCAGTAACCGGACATTCGTGAATGTCGGCAACTGGCCCAGTGCAGTCTCGCAGGCTTTCTTTCATGTTCAACGGCTGCCACGGCCACATAGCTGGCACCGACGAATGCCAGCTATGTGGCAACGAAGAACTTCCTGAAGTCCTGAAAGACCTTTGCCACACCGATAAAGCTACGTGCTATGCCCGCCACAAACCCAAAGGTCGATTAGCGAATCGCAAAATTCTGTGACGACACAGACCTCGTCACAAACCTCGTCACAAAACAAAAAACCCGCATTAAGCGGGCTTTTGATTCAAGCTAAGTGCTTGATTTTATTGGTTGCGCGAGAAGGATTTGAACCTCCGACCTTTGGGTTATGAGCCCAACGAGCTACCAGACTGCTCCATCGCGCGTTAATAGTAATATTGTAACCTATTCAGCGATGCTGCCATCCTGTATGCCTTCGATAGGTGCCCGATCAACCAGCTCAACCAATGCCATCGGCGCGTTGTCGCCAACGCGGTATCCCATCTTCAAAATACGTGTATAGCCACCCGGACGTGTCTTGAAACGCGGGCCAAGCTCATTGAACAATTTCACCACACTGTCCCGATCCCGCAGTCGATCGAACGCCAGACGCCGATTGGCCACCGTGGCTTCCTTAGCCAACGTGATCATGGGCTCAACGACGCGTCGTAGCTCTTTGGCTTTTGGCACAGTCGTCTTAATGACTTCATGCTCAATGAGCGAGTTCATCATATTTCGTAGCATCGCCAAACGATGTGACGATGTTCGATTCAGTTTACGTAATCCTAGTCCGTGACGCATAAGTATTTCCTTTATTTGTATGACAAACAGCCGTGTCAGGTACTGTCTGGAGCGCGCTGGGTATCAACGCTTTTCAAGTGCCGCCGGTGGCCAACTCTCAAGCTTCATGCCTAGAGTCAATCCTCTGGATGCCAAAACTTCCTTGATTTCATTCAGGGATTTGCGTCCCAAATTAGGTGTCTTCAACAACTCGTTTTCAGTGCGCTGAATGAGGTCACCAATGTAATAAATATTTTCTGCTTTGAGGCAGTTGGCAGAACGTACGGTCAACTCCAACTCATCCACAGGACGCAGCAATACGGGATCGAACTGGGCATTACCGCGAGAAGCCGGTGAAACAATTGCGTCGATGTCACCACCCTCAAGCTGAGCAAAAACTGCCAGTTGCTCTACGAGAATCTTTGCAGATGCGCGCACCGCGTCCTCAGCAGAAATCGCACCGTTAGTTTCAATGTCAAGAATCAGCTTATCCAGATCGGTGCGCTGCTCAACGCGAGCGCTTTCCACCGTGTAACTGACACGTCGCACTGGCGAGAAAGAAGCATCCAAGACAATACGCCCGATAGACTTCGAAGACTCATCGCCATGGCGGCGCAAGGTACCTGGAACATATCCACGACCCTTTTCAACCTTGATCTGCATGTCAAGCTTGCCGCCCGCAGCCAAGTTGGCGATGATGTGGTCCGGATTAACGATCTCGACATCATGAGGTGTCTGAATGTCTGCAGCTGACACGACACCCTCAATATCCTTGCGCAAGCTGAGCGTCACTTCGTCGCGGTTATGCAACTTGAAGACCACACCTTTAAGATTCAAAAGGATGTTGACGACGTCTTCATGAACACCATCGATGGACGAATATTCATGTAACACGCCAGCGATCGTGACTTCAGTGGGAGCATATCCCGGCATGGAAGACAGCAGAACCCGACGCAAGGCATTGCCCAAAGTGTGACCGTATCCGCGCTCGAAAGGCTCTAGTACGACCTTTGCCCGATGTGAAGACAGCTGCTCAACTTGGACTGCTTTGGGCTTTAACAAACTACTTTGCATGAACTTTCCTCTCAATACCCCCGATTCGTTACATCGGTAAGGCTGACTAGACAAACATGGGCCTTTTCAGGCCCGTATCTCACACCCGTAACAAAGAGCAAGTTAGCGCGAGTACAGTTCCACGATCAACGACTCGTTGATATCCGCAGCAAACTGGTCGCGATCCGGCACAGCCTTGAACACGCCCGTAACTTTCTCCGCATTGACATCAACCCAGGCAGGCATACCAACCTGCGCAGCCAACTGTAAAGCTTCTACAACCCGGTTTTGCTTGGCCGACTTCTCACGAATAGACAGAACATCCCCGACCTTCACCATGTAAGACGGAATGTTGACCGACTTGCCATTGACGAGGACCGCCTTGTGTGACACCAATTGACGGGCTTCAGCACGGGTTGAGCCGAAGCCCATGCGATAAACAACATTGTCCAAACGCGCTTCGAGCAAAAACAACAAGTTGGAACCAGTGTTACCTTTGCGGCGGTCAGCCTCTTCAAAGTAACGGCGGAACTGCTTCTCCAACACGCCATACATCCGTTTAACCTTTTGTTTCTCACGCAACTGCAGACCAAAGTCTGAGGTACGAGCCCCGGAGGTACGTCCGTGTTGCCCAGGTTTGGAATCGAATTTAGCCTTGTCGCCAATGGAGCGCCGTGCGCTCTTGAGAAACAGGTCCGTGCCTTCACGGCGAGAGAGTTTGGCTTTGGGGCCTAGGTAACGTGCCACTTGAATATCCTTTTAGTCATCTACCGCGTTGAGCGGGAGCCACGGAGGTACCGTGGCGGTGGGCTTGAGTTGAAAATTAGATCCGGCGACGCTTTTGAGGGCGACAACCGTTGTGAGGCACGGGCGTCACATCAGCAATCATGTTGATGCGGATACCCAAAGCTGCCAGCGCCCTGACCGACGACTCACGACCTGGACCAGGGCCCTTGATCTCAACATCGAGGTTCTTGATCCCCTGTTCGATCGCGGCACGGCCAGCCACCTCTGACGCGACCTGCGCCGCAAACGGAGTTGACTTCCGGGAACCTTTGAATCCTTGGCCACCAGAGGAGGCCCAAGACAGAGAGTTACCCTGCCGGTCAGTAATCGTGATGATCGTGTTGTTGAACGACGCGTGAACGTGGGCAATACCGTCCGCAACGTTCTTGCGGACTTTCTTGCGCACCCGTTGTGCGGCGTTATTGGCTGGAGCTTTTGCCATGGTTATCCTTCAGACAGTATTATTTCTTGAGCGAGGCGGCCGCTTTACGCGGACCTTTGCGGGTGCGCGCATTGGTTCGGGTACGCTGACCACGAAGCGGCAAGCCGCGACGATGACGGAAGCCACGATAGCAACCGATGTCCATCAAACGCTTGATGTTCATGGTCGTCTCTCTGCGAAGATCACCCTCAATGGTGAACTTGGCGACTTCGTCGCGCAACTTCTCCAGATCGGCATCAGAGAGATCTTTGATCTTCTTGGCGTAGTCGATGCCACAAGCTTCACAGATTTTGCGTGCGCGACTGCGTCCCACACCAAAAATGGCAGTCAAACCAATTTCGGAATGTTTCTGTGGGGGAATATTAATACCAGCGATGCGTGCCATTTTGTTCCTCTATTACTCTTGCAATTAACCCTGACGCTGCTTGTGGCGCGGATCGGTACAGATCACGCGAACCACACCCTTGCGCCGAATAATCTTGCAGTTGCGGCAAATTTTTTTAACCGAGGCCGAAACCTTCATTGCATTCTCCTAAACGATTCGATAAAAATCACAACTACTTGGCTCTAAAGACAATACGAGCACGAGTCAAGTCATACGGCGTCAATTCGACCGTGACTTTGTCACCAGGCAAGATCCGGATATAGTGCATTCGCATCTTCCCGGAAATATGCCCCAGCACAACGTGCCCGTTCTCCAACTTGACCCTGAATGTTGCATTGGGCAGATTTTCAACAATCTCCCCTTGCATCTGAATAACGTCGTCTTTTGCCATAAATCTACATCTCAAGAAGCCTTGAAATTAGCCTTCTTTAATAAAGATTCGTATTGTTGGGACATCAGGTAATTCTGAACTTGCGCCATGAAATCCATAGTCACAACAACAATGATCAACAATGATGTTCCACCAAAGTAAAAAGGTACGTTGTATTTCAAAATCAAGAACTCTGGCAACAAACACACCAAAGTGATGTAGATTGCACCAATGAAAGTCAAACGCAATAATATCTTGTCAATGTATTTGGCTGTATTTTCCCCAGGACGAATACCCGGCACAAACGCACCGCTCTTTTTTAGGTTATCCGCTGTTTCTTTGCTGTTGAAAACCAAAGCTGTATAGAAAAAGCAGAAAAAGATAATCGCTGCAGCATAAAACATCACATAGACCGGCTGGCCTGGCGACAAGGAACCCGCTACATCTTTTAACCAACGCATCGATTCACCGGAGCTGAACCAGCCAGCAATTGTGGCGGGCAACAGAATGATGGACGAAGCGAAGATAGGAGGAATCACGCCAGCCATGTTTAATTTGAGGGGCAAGTGCGACGACTGACCGCCATAAACCTTGTTACCAACCTGCCGTCTAGCGTAATTGACCAGGATCTTCCGCTGACCACGCTCTACGAAAACGACGAAATACGTTACCAACCCAACAAGAATTACGATGAACAAGGAAACAATGATGCTCATCGCTCCGGTGCGCACCAACTCCAGCAAGCCACCAATCGCGTTCGGCAAACCCGCGGCAATACCGCCGAAAATCAGAATGGAGATCCCGTTGCCAAGGCCTCGCTCCGTAATTTGCTCACCCAACCACATCAGGAACAGCGTGCCTGCAGTCAAGGTCACGACCGCCGTTACACGAAACCCAAAACCCGGAGAAATAACCAGACCAGCGGAGCTCTCCAAAGCAACCGCAATACCCAACGACTGAAACAATGCCAGTCCCAGCGTTCCATAACGGGTGTACTGCGTGATTTTGCGGCGACCTGCTTCGCCCTCTTTTTTCAACTGTTCAAAGGCAGGCAACACATACCCCATCAACTGCATGATGATCGATGCAGAGATATAAGGCATGATGCCCAGGGCGAAAATGGTAAAGCGGGACAACGCACCGCCAGAGAACATGTTAAACATGCCCAAAATACCACCCTGCTGTCCCTTGAAAAACTGCTGCAACTGTGCAGCGTCAATACCTGGAACCGGGATATGGGCACCCACACGGTAAACCACGAGCGCCAACAGCAAAAAAACCAGACGACGACGCAAGTCGCCGTACTTGTCCGCTTTCGCTGCAGTTACTGAGTTAGTTGCCACTTACCGTCTTCTCAGTAAATACATCAAACCAGCGAACCACCAGCGGCTTCGATAGCTGCTTTGGCCGCTGCGGTTGCACCAATACCCGACAGGGTAACCGGTTTGCTGATTTCGCCGGTCTTGATGATCTTGACAACTTTGGCGAGTTCACCCACCAAGCCAGCTTGCTTCAGAACCATCAGATTGACCTCAGTCGCGTCAAGTGCGCTGAGCGCTGTCAGCGTGACTTCAGCATTGAATTTCAACAAAGCCGATTTGAAACCGCGCTTCGGCAGGCGACGCTGCATAGGCATCTGACCGCCTTCAAAGCCAACCTTGTGGTAACCACCAGCGCGGGACTTTTGACCCTTGTGGCCACGACCAGCTGTTTTACCCAAGCCAGAACCAATACCACGTCCGACACGGCGCTTGTAATGCTTTGCGCCGCCAGCGGGCTTAATGCCATTCAATTCCATCATGAACCTCTTAGAGCACCTTGACCAGATAACTGATCTTGTTAATCATGCCACGCACTTCAGGCGTATCAACCAACTCGCTGGTGCTGCGCATCTTGCGCAAGCCCAAACCACGAACGGTCGCACGGTGAGATGCCGCGCAGCCGATTGGACTGCGCACCAGTTGAACTGTTACTTTTTTCTCGGTAGTCATTTCTGGATCTCCAATCAAGCAAACAGTTCTTCGATCGTCTTGCCGCGCTTTGCAGCAACCACCGACGGGGTTGTTGCATGCGACAACGCGTCGAGTGTTGCACGAACCATGTTGTAGGGGTTGCTGGAGCCGTGACTCTTGGCAACGATGTCGGTGATACCAATCACTTCGAACACCGCGCGCATCGGACCACCGGCAATAATGCCCGTACCTTTGGGAGCGGGGGCCATCATCACCGAGGCAGCGCCGTGCTGGCCAAACACTTTGTGGTGAATGGACCCATTTTTCAACGCGACCTTGGTCATGTTTCGGCGGGCTTCTTCCATGGCTTTTTGGACAGCAGCAGGAACTTCTTTCGACTTCCCCTTGCCCATGCCAACCGTGCCGTCACCGTCACCGACCACCGTCAGTGCTGCAAAGCCAAGGATACGACCACCCTTGACGACCTTAGTCACACGGTTGATCGCGATCATCTTCTCGCGCAAACCGTCCTCAGGACCCTCAGCCTTGCCCTGCATCTTCGCTTGTACTTTAGCCATCTTAATTTCCGATCTGCTTAGAACTGCAAGCCAGCTTCACGTGCCGCATCAGCCAGCGCTTTCACGCGGCCATGGTACGCAAACCCTGCCCGATCAAACGCGACTTTCTCAATACCGGCAGCCTTGGCCTTTTCAGCCACACGCTTGCCAATAACTTGAGCCGCAGCGACGTTGCCACCCTTGCCTGACCCACCCAACGACTGGCGAACCTCGGCTTCTGCCGTCGAGGCAGTGGCCAAAACCCGAGAGCCGTCGCCAGAAATCACGCTGGCATAAATATGCAAATTGGTGCGATTGACTGTCAGCCGCGCTACACCCTGATTGGCAATCCGGATGCGTGTCTGACGAGACCTGCGAAGACGCTGTTCTTTTTTGGTCAACATGTTGCAGCTCCTTATTTCTTCTTGGTTTCTTTGATCGTGACTTTTTCGTCCGCATAGCGGATACCCTTGCCTTTGTATGGCTCAGGCGGACGAATCGCACGAATCTCGGCGGCCACTTGACCAACGCGTTGGCGGTCAGCACCCTTGATCACGATTTCAGTAGGGGTGGGCGTGGCCACGGTGATGCCCTGGGGCATGTCTTTATTCACTGGATGCGAATAACCCACCACCAAGTTGAGCTTGGTGCCTTGAGCTTGAGCCTTATAGCCCACCCCTAGGAGGGTCAGTTTTTTCTCAAAGCCCTTACTCACACCGACGACCATGTTGTTTACCAACTGACGGAAGGTGCCCGACATGGCATCCGCTTCGCGGGAGTCATTGGCGGCGGCGAAAGTCAGTTTGCCACCCTCACTGGTCACCTTGACCAGGCTGTTTTGAGTCAAGAACAATGACCCACCCGTGCCCTTGACATTGACTTGCTGTTCTGTCAAAACGATTTCCACCCCAACAGGAATGGCGACCGGCATTTTTCCAATACGAGACATATTATGTTTCTCCTAAATGTCACGCATCAAGCGACGTAGCAAAGCACTTCACCACCGACACCGGTTGCGCGCGCTTTGCGATCTGTCATCACGCCCTTTGGCGTCGTGACAATCGCAACACCCAGACCGTTTTGAACTTGCGGAATGGCATCGCTACCACGGTACACACGCAGACCAGGACGGCTGACACGTTCGATACGCTCAATCACCGGGCGACCAGCGTAATACTTGAGCGCGATTTCAAGCTCAGGCTTGCCATCGGCATCATTGACCTTGAAGTCATCAATGTAGCCTTCGTCCTTTAGGACTTGTGCAATTGCCACCTTCACTTTGGAAGAAGGAACACGAACAGACGTTTTGGCCACCATCTGCGCATTGCGAATGCGCGTCAACAGGTCGGCAATAGGATCACTCATACTCATATCTATGTCTCCTGCCGCTTACCAACTGGCCTTGACCATACCGGGGATTTCACCAGCAAAGGCCATTTCACGAATTTTTGCCCGGGCCAAACCGAACTGTGCGAAGGTGCCGCGTGGGCGACCTGTGATGGCACAACGGTTACGCTGGCGCGTCGGATTGGCATTGCGAGGCAACATCTGCAAGCCCAGACGAGCAGCGGCGCGCTCTTCATCAGTACGCTTTGCATCGTTGGAAATCGCCTTCAATTCCGCATGTTTCTTTGCGTACTTGGCAACCAGTTTGTCTCTTTTGAGCTCGCGCTCGATTAAAGCCATCTTAGCCACAGATCACCTCAGTTCTTGAAGGGGAAACGGAAACCAGCGAGCAGTGCTTTGCACTCGTCATCAGTTTTGGCCGTTGTTGTGATGCTGATGTTGAGGCCGCGCAAGGCATCAACCTTGTCGTACTCAATTTCAGGGAAAATGATTTGCTCTTTGACACCAATGTTGTAGTTGCCTCGGCCATCAAACGCACGACCAGAGATACCACGAAAGTCGCGAACGCGCGGCAAAGCCACGGTCACAAAGCGATCCAGGAACTCATACATATGGGCACCGCGCAAAGTCACCATGCAGCCAATGGCCTGATTTTCACGGATCTTGAAGCCCGCAATCGCCTTCTTGGACATCGTTACCACTGGTTTTTGACCAGCAATCTTGGTCAGATCAGCAACTGCGTGATCCATCACCTTTTTGTCGGCAACCGCTTCACTCACACCCATATTCAGTGTGATCTTGGTGAGGCGAGGCACTTCCATCGGCGATTTGTAGCCGTATTTGGCGATCAGTTCGGGAGCCAACTTTTCCCGGTAGAGTTGTTGCAAACGAGCCATGTTCATGCCACCTTGATTTCTTCGCCGCTGGACTTGTAAACGCGGACACGTTTGCCGTCAGCCTGCAACTTGATACCAACCCGATCAGCCTTGCCTGTTGCCGCATTGAAGATGGCAACATTGGACTGGTGAATCGGCATGGTTTTTTCGACAATGCCACCTGCCTCACCCTTCATGGGGTTGGGCTTGGCATGCTTCTTGACCATGTTGATGCCTTCAACCACCACGTGGGAGTCATCACTGCGCAGCGACACTTTGCCGCGCTTACCTTTATCGCGCCCGGTGAGCACGATGACATCGTCGCCTTTGCGAATCTTGTTCATGGGATGTCCTTACAAAACTTCAGGTGCCAGGGACACGATCTTCATGAACTTTTCAGTGCGCAGTTCACGCGTCACTGGCCCGAAGATGCGGGTGCCAATTGGCTCCAACTTGGCATTGAGCAACACGGCTGCATTGCCATCAAATTTAACCAGCGAGCCATCGCTGCGACGGATGCCCTTGGCGGTACGAACCACCACAGCACTGTAAACATCACCTTTTTTGACGCGGCCACGCGGAGCTGCTTCTTTGATGCTCACTTTGATGATATCGCCTACGCTGGCGTAGCGACGCCTGGATCCGCCCAGCACCTTGATGCACAGAACGGACTTCGCGCCGGTGTTGTCGGCGACTTCGAGTCGAGATTCGGTTTGGATCATTTGTTTATTCCCAACTTGCACCGGAAACTCATTCGCACAACGCAAATGTCTATCCAGTCAGTCTTGGGCCCGTTGCACCCGATGTGAACCACTCACACCGCAAGCTTTGGGCAGACACTTCAAGCTTTTTCAAGCGAAGCCATGTATTATGCATTGAAAAGCGGGCTTGGTCAAAGATTTTTGTGCGATTTCAGCAAATATTGTTCCGCCAACGCCTGAAACGAATCTACATTGACGCTGGCACCGGTCTCCTCTTGCAGGATTTCAGCCACGCGGGGAGCCAGTTCACTGGCCAGACGCGCGTCCAAAAACAGCAGTCGAGAGCGCCTGGCCAAGACATCTTCGACTGTCATGGCGTACTCAAAACGCGCGGCAAAACGGACCATGGCCTGAGTCAACCCGGGGCATAAATAGTCGTCTGCACCCGGAAGCGAGCGGATGAAATCCTGTTCGGAACCATAGGAATGCCAACCAGGCGCCTCAAAGAGTGGCCGAATAGCGGACGCATTTGCGTCTGTTCCCAGCAATCGCAAGGTCTTGGTTCGGCCGCTCTGGCGGGGCGGGATCAATCCGATTTGAATGCACTTGTCCAGCACATCTTCTGCCATGGCACGATAGGTCGTCCACTTGCCTCCCGTAACCGTGACCATCCCGCTGCGACTGATAACAACGGTGTGCTCCCGGCTCAGGGCCTTGGTGTTGTTGCCTTCATTCTGAACCGGCTTGACTAAGGGGCGCAAACCCACCCAGACGCTCTTGACATCCGAACGCGACGGAGCCCGGCGCAAATATCGCGCTGACTCACGCAATATAAAGTCAACCTCCTCTGGAAAAGGCAACGGATCCCGCGCCAGGTCATGGCGTGGGGTATCGGTAGTGCCCAGGATGACTCTGCCCAACCAGGGCACGGCAAACAACACCCGCCCGTCAGCCGTCTTGGGCACCATCAGCGCCACATCGGCATTCAGAAACTGACGCTCCACCACCATGTGGATGCCTTGACTTGGGGCCACCATGGCTGGCGTGGTCGCACCGGTTTTGCCCGGCAAAGCCGCACCGTCTTTCTGTCGCAACTCATCTACCCAGACCCCTGTGGCGTTGACAACGCAGCGGCTGTGAAGATGAAACACCCGACCGGTCAGTTGGTCCTGACAAATCACACCGGCCACCTTGCCCTGCTCGTGGATCAACCCGGTGGCACGGCAGTAATTGACCAGCAAAGCCCCCTGAACGGCCGCCGTGCGCGCCAGCACCAACGCCAACCGTGCGTCGTTGAACTGCCCGTCCCAGTACTTGACACCGCCTTTGAGCCCTTTAGGCCGCAGGGTTGGCAAATGTTTCAAGGTCTGGGCGCGGCTCAACAACTGCGTGCCGCCCAGCCCGGCGCGACCCGCCAGCACGTCGTACATCTTCAAACCCGTGCCGTAAAACGGCATTTCCCACCAATGGTAGGTGGGCATCACAAACGGCAGCGGTTGCGCCAGATACGGCGCATTGTTCAACAGGAGAGTGCGTTCGTGCAGCGCCTCCTGCACCAAGCCAATATTGCCTTGGGCCAGGTAACGCACGCCACCATGCACCAGCTTGGTCGAGCGCGATGACGTGCCCTGCGCAAAGTCATGGGAGTCGATCAGCACCACGCGCAAGCCACGCGCTGTTGCATCCAGGGCCACGCCCAAACCCGTGGCACCGCCGCCCACAATGGCCATGTCATAGGGCACCGCCTCGGCCAGGCGCTGCTGCAGGTCGGCGCGAACGGTAGGCAGGGGCTGCGGTAAAGTGGGCATGCGTGGGGCAATCTGGAGGATGGTCGTGCGCATTATTCGCCAGATCGTGAGGCACCATGCGCTACCTACTCGCACTTGACCAGGGCACTTCCAGTTCACGCAGCATCATCTTTGACGAGCTCGGGCGCCTTCACGCGCTGGTACAGCAGGAACTGCCGCAGATCTTTCCCCAATCCGGTTGGGTGGAGCATGACCCGATGGCCATCTGGCAGACGCAGTTGGCTACCGCACACGATGTCTTGACCCAAGCCGGTCTGCTGGCCAGTGATATCCATGCGGTAGGAATCACCAACCAACGTGAAACCACGGTACTGTGGAACCGGCGCACCGGCCAGCCCATTCATCACGCCATCGTCTGGCAAGACCGCCGTACCGAACCGCTGTGCGCCGAACTACGCGAGCAGGGTTTGGCGGCCACCGTCCAGGCCAAAACCGGCTTGCTGATAGATGCCTATTTTTCAGGCACCAAGCTTGCTTGGCTACTGGACAACGTCCCTGGTGCGCGCCAGCAGGCAGCCAATGGTGAATTGGCCTTTGGCACGGTGGACAGCTGGCTGATCTGGCAACTCACGCAGGGCCAAGTGCATGCCACCGATGTCAGTAACGCCTCGCGCACCATGCTCTTCAATGTGCACAGCAACCAGTGGGACACTGAATTGCTGCAGGCGCTGGACATTCCTGCCAGCCTGATGCCTGCGGTCAAGCCCTCCAGCGCCTTGTTTGGCGAAGTGCACCCGAGCCTGCTGGGCGCCGCCATCCCGATCGGCGGCGTGGCTGGCGACCAGCAAAGTGCTCTGTTCGGGCAGGCCTGCTTCACCCCCGGCATGGTCAAAAACACCTACGGCACCGGCTGCTTCATGTTGATGCACACCGGCCCGGCGTTTCATGCCTCCACCAACGGATTGATCACCTCCAGCGCGGCACAAACCACGTCGCAAGCTGAATTCGCGATGGAAGGCAGTGTGTTTGTTGGTGGCGCGGTGGTGCAGTGGTTGCGCGATGGCCTCAAAGCCATTGCCAGCAGCGCGGGCGTGCAAGCGCTGGCCGAATCCGTCCCCGACTCGGGTGGGGTCATGGTGGTGCCGGCGTTTACCGGCCTGGGGGCACCGTACTGGAAGCCCGATGCGCGCGGCGCCATCCTGGGGCTGAGCCGTGGCACCAGCCTGGGCCATATCGCCCGCGCTTCGCTGGAGAGCATCGCCTTCCAAAGCGCTGCCTTGCTGCAAGCCATGCAGCGGGATGCGTTGCAGACGGGTATCCCTGCGGTGACTGAGCTGCGGGTGGACGGCGGTGCCAGCGTCAACAACCTGCTGATGCAGTTTCAGGCAGACTTGCTTGGCAGTCCCGTCGTTCGTCCTGTGGTGACGGAAACGACTGCCTTGGGTGCAGCCTACCTGGCGGGCCTATCGACGGACGTGTTCAAGAACACCAACGCGTTGAGCGCCCAATGGCAGGTCGACCGCCGCTTTGAACCACACATGGCACCCGACCAGGCGGCTGAGCTGATGGCGCGCTGGGAACATGCGGTGCGCCAGACTGTGCTGTAACGCGAAGTTGACAGACTGTCAGCGCAATTGATTAGACTCAGGTCTTTCCACAATACAACAGCGGTCTGGAACCGCACACCACTATGAGCGAGCGCATTGCATTTATCGGCGGCGGCAACATGGCCAGCGCCATCATCGGCGGACTGATCAAAGAAGGCGTTTCGCCTCAAAACATCGACGTGGTCGAGCCTTCAGAGGAAGCGCGCAACCAACTCCAAGCCAGTTTTGGCATCACAGCACAGGCCCAGGCCACCGACGCACTGACCGGGGCGGGCCTGGTGGTGTGGGCCATCAAACCGCAAACTTTCAAGGAAGCCGCGCTGGCGGCAGCCCCTTTTACAGGCAACGCCTTGCACCTCAGCGTGGCAGCCGGTATCAAAACCGATAGCATCGCTGCCTGGCTGGGCACGGAGCGCATCGTGCGCGCCATGCCCAACACCCCAGCGCTGATTGGCCAGGGCATCAGCGGCCTGTTTGCCCGTGCGGGCGCATCCGAGGCCGACCACGCCCGTGTGGCGCAGGTGATGGCCACCACCGGCGAATCGATCTGGTTCGATACCGAAGACAAACTCGACGTGGTCACCGCCCTGTCAGGCTCGGGCCCGGCGTATGCGTTTTATTTCATGGAAGCCATGACCATGGCCGGCACTGAGATGGGTTTGAGCCGCGACGAGGCCAACCAGTTGGCGGTATCCACTTTTGCCGGTGCCAGCACGCTGGCCAAAACCTCTGCCGATGCGCCCCAAGTGCTGCGCCAGCGCGTCACATCCAAGGGCGGCACCACCTTTGCCGCCATCTCCAGCATGGAAGACAACGACGTACGCGCGCTGTTCATTGACGCGATGTACGCCGCCCGTGAACGTGCCAAAAAACTCGGTGACGAATTCGGCGCAGCCTGATTTCCGCGCCCGGCGGCCTGGCCAACTCAGGTGCTGGCGTAGCCCAGCACCACGCCCGCAAACACCGTGAACCCCAGCCAGTGGTTGAGCCTGAAGGCTTTGAAACAGCCTTCGCGGGTGCGCGCACGGATCAGCGTGTAGTGCCACGCCACCTGCGCCAAAGCGATGCCAGAAGCTATGATAAATATAGTTCCCAGCCCTTTTGGAATAAGGGCTAGAGCCCAACTTCCTATAAATAAAATGTAACACAGCACCACTACTGGCACATCCAGTTTGCCCAGTGTGATGGCGGAGGTTTTGATGCCAATCTTCAGATCGTCATCGCGGTCAACCATGGCGTATTCGGTGTCGTAGGCCAGCACCCAGAACAGATTGCCCAGCATCAGCACCCAAGCCAGCGCAGGCACCGCGCCCTGCACCGCCGCAAACGCCATCGGTATCCCCATGCCAAACGCCAGCCCCAGAACCGCCTGCGGCATTGATACCCAGCGCTTGGCATACGGATACAGCAGAGTGATGGCCAGCGCCACAAAAGACAGCGCAACGGTGAGACGGTTGGTACTCAGCACTAGCGCAAAAGCCAGCAGCGCCAGCACCGCCCCCACGCCAAGCGCCTCCTTGACCGAAACCGCGCCGCTGGTCACCGGCCGCTGCGCCGTACGCTTGACGTGTTTGTCGAACTCGCGATCAGCCACATCATTGACACAACACCCGGCGCTACGCATCAGAATCGTGCCCAGCACAAAAACGCTGAGCAAATGCCAGCCCGGGAAACCGCCCGCCGCCGCCCACAATGCGCCCAAAGTGGGCCATAGCAGCAGCAGCCACCCAGCAGGGCGGCTCCAGCGGATCAGATCGAGGTAGAGATGAAGCTTGTTCTGCCAAAAACTCACGCAAAACCCCTCACAGGCCGATCTGGCGCAAATCCAGGTGCCCATCTCGCACCGGCGGGCACCAAAAATTGGCCCCGGTGACAGGCCGTGAGATGCTGAAAAGCGCATCCACCACGCTATCTTCCAGACCTGCCATGCGCCGCATGACCATCTCGAACGCGTCAAACGAGTGGCCAAACGCCACAAACACCAGCCCGGCCTGCACGCCCTGCACCCAAGGCATGGAGCGGCGCACCATGAACGCCTCGGGCGCAAAACTCTCTTGCGCGGTGCGCTTGACGTGGGCTGATTCGGGTGCTTCGTCCAGCTCTTCGTTGTCGGTGTGACCACGGCCGAAGGTGTGGTCCTGCTCCAGCCGGCTCATTGCTTCAAATGCGTCCATGTCGTGCACCCATTGCTGGATCGACAGAAAACTGCTGCCGTCGAGCCCCGGGCCCGCGCCTTGCAGCACGGCAGCAGCCACCGCCGCCTCATCAACCGGGTTTTCGGTACCGTCCTCGTAGCCTGTCAAATCACGACCATAGCCGTTGGGGCCGCGACCGTAGCGAAAGGCGTCAATCACCTGGTCTTGCCGGAACGCTGGTTGCAAAGCGTGCTCCAGCGCACGGGTGAGGTGCATCAAATCACCCAGATCGTCCCCGCGCAGCCAGCAGCACAGCGCCGCTGGTGTGGCGGGCACAGCCACGCCCTGACCCGACAGGGCCTGAAAACCGCGCAGCCCGGGCACGTGTGCCTCCAGCAGTTGCACCAGTTCCAAACCCAAACCGGCCAGCACGCGCTCGCCGTTGACCAGACTGGCCAGGCGGCGCAGGCACAGAACCACCACCTCACGGTCGGTGCTGGCCAATGAATAAAACGCATAGCGCCCCACCTGAGGCACATCATCCAACACCGCTTCCTGACAATTCAACAATTCCAGACTCCTATCGATATCGATCTTTGGCACACCACCACTCAGGACAAACGCTGCACGCCGGGCAATTCACAAGCGTAAATCGCATTGCGCAACGCAGCAATGGCTTCATAGCGGGTAAAACTGCGCCGCCAGGCTAGCACCACCCGGCGCATGGGCGGGTCACCGGCAAACGGCAGGTATTTGATGAACGGCTCTTCGTCGCGCTTGCGCTTGGTGGCCTTGGGGTCCAGCGCCTCTTTGGGCACGCTCAGTCGCGGCACCAGCGTGACCCCCATGCCGGCCGCCACCATGTGTTTGATGGTTTCCAGCGACGAGCCCTCAAAACTCTTGCGGATGCCCTCGGCATTGGCCGAAAAGCGTGCGAACTCCGGGCAGACTTCCAGCACATGGTCGCGAAAACAATGCCCGGCCCCCAGCAGCAGCATGGTTTCGCTCTTGAGCTGTTCACTGGTCACGGTGCTCTGACTGGCCAACGGGTGGTGGCTGGGTACAGCAGCCAGAAAAGGCTCGTCATACAGTGGTGCCACCGCCAACCCGGCATCCGGGAAAGGTTCGGCCAGGATGGCGCAGTCAATCTCGCCGCTGCGCAGCATGTCGAGCAGCTTGACGGTAAAGTTCTCCTGCAGCATCAGCGGCATCTCGGGCGTGTGCTCAATCATCTGGCGAACCAGTGCGGGCAGCAGGTAGGGGCTGATGGTGTAAATCACGCCCATAGTGAGTGAGCCTGCCAGCGGATTCTTGCCACGCTTGGCGATCTCCTTGATCGCAGCAGCCTGCTCCAACACACTTTGCGCCTGGCGCACGATTTCTTCGCCCAGCGGTGTGACAGAAACTTCGTTGGCGCTGCGCTCAAACAGCTTCACCTCCAGCTCTTCTTCGAGCTTCTTGATGGCCACCGACAATGTGGGTTGTGACACGTAGCAGGCCTCGGCCGCCTTGCCAAAGTGCCGCTCGCGCGCTACGGCCACGATGTATTTCAGTTCAGTCAGGGTCATGGGCGTATTTTCTTACATTCACAGATGCCTGTTGGCATCGGCCCGGTTCAGCGCGGCATCCAGGCGCCGCAAGCCCAGCACTGCTCGAAGCCGCCCTCAACCAGCTCGCCACAGATGCAAAACCAGCGGCGTTGTGGCGGATGCTGCAGATCCGACAAGAGCTGCTGCGCCCTGACAAACTGTGCCGGCTCTCTGACCCAGACCTCGGGCAGGCACTGATCCGGCGGCAGCTCACCCGCGCCACCGCCCAGATACTGGCGCTGGATACAGGTCGCAATGCCCTCGTTTTGCAGCGCGTCGGCCCACAAGGTGGCCATGGCCAGATTCGGAGCTTGGGTGAGTCGCTGCATGGTGACTGCGAGCATACGCGCACCCCGGCAAGCTGGCGCACCGCGCCATCAGGCTTTCAGAAATTCTGCCTTGCCACCGAGCCAGCGCTGCACATGTTTCTCGGCCAGATGCGGGTGTCGGTCCAGCATCACCGGTGCCAGTTCGCGGGCCCAGGCCAGCAGGCCTGCATCTTCCACCACATCGGCAAAACGCAGCAGGGCCGCACCGGACTGGCGCGCGCCCATGAACTCACCCGGGCCACGGATCTCCAGGTCGCGCCGGGCGATCTCGAAGCCGTCGTTGCTCTCGGCCATGGCACGCAGCCGCTCTCGCGCGGTTTCGCCCAGGCGCGGCGCATCTCCCGTGGAATACAGCAGCACGCAGGCTGAGGCCGCTGCGCCGCGCCCGACACGGCCGCGCAACTGGTGTAACTGGCTCAGGCCAAACCGCTCGGCGTGCTCGATCACCATCAGGCTGGCGTTGGGCACATCGACACCGACCTCAATCACTGTGGTACTGACCAGCACGGCCATCTGACCACCGGTAAACAGGCTCATCACCGCCTTTTTCTCGGCCACCGGCATGCGTGAATGCAGCAGACCGACCATCACCCCCGGCAGCGCGGCGCTGAGCTGGGCGTGGGTTTCAGTGGCATTGGTCAGGTCCAGCGCCTCGCTTTCTTCAATCAGCGGGCAGACCCAGTAGATTTGCCGTCCCTCGCCAATCTGCGCGCGAATGCGCTCAACCACCTCGCCCCGGCGCGCGTCGTTGACCACCTTGGTGATGATGGGTGTGCGCCCTGGCGGCAACTCGTCGATGGTCGAGACATCCAAATCGGCGTAATAACTCATGGCCAGCGTGCGTGGGATGGGGGTGGCCGTCATCATGAGCAAATGAGGCTCCACACCCGTTGCTTGCTCACTTCGTGTAGCCGCATCCCCGCTCAAGGGGGCGACACCCTGTGGCCCGGCGAAGCCGGTTCCACGGTGTCCCTGGCTGAAATTGTCATCGCTGCTCATCTTGCCGCGCAGCGCCAGCCGCTGCGCAACGCCAAAGCGGTGTTGCTCGTCGATGATGGCCAGCGCCAGTCGGCTGAACTGCACCTTGTCCTGGATGATGGCGTGGGTGCCTACCACCAGCTGCGCCTGGCCGCTGGCAATCAGCGCCAGCATCTCGCGCCGCTCTTTGGCCTTCTGGCTCCCGGTCAGCCAAGCCACGGTGATGCCCAGCGGCTGTAACCAACTCACCAGCTTGGCAAAGTGTTGCGTCGCCAAAATTTCGGTGGGGGCCATCAGCGCACATTGCCAGCCCGCGTCGATACACACAGCAGCGGCGAGAGCCGCTACCACGGTTTTGCCGGAACCCACATCGCCTTGCAACAGGCGGTGCATCGGCACGTTCTGGCGCAGGTCACGGGTGATTTCGTCGCAGACGCGGCGCTGGGCGACGGTCAGCTGGAAGGGCAAGGTGGCCAGCAGGCGATCGTGAAGCGCGGGCGTTGGCAGGGGCGGCTGTGCCGCATCGGTAAGGCCTTGTCCATGCGCAATGCCTCCCCGCTGCTGACCCGCAACGCGGTCCGGGCTGGCCACCAGCGCAGGGGCGCGCAATGCCGCGCGCTCGCGTTTGGCCTGCAGCTGCGAGAGTTGCTGTGCCAGAAGCTCCTCTGCTTTGAGCCGCTGCCACGCCGGGTGGCTGTGGTCTTCCAGCGTGGACAAACTCACATTGGGCGTTGGATGATGCAAAAACGAGAGCGCTTTACCCATATTCCATAAGGGCTTGAGGCCAATTTGATTTAAATAATCAGAGGGGATGGTGTCGCTCAGGTCGGCCCGCGCCAGACCGGCATCCACGGCGCGGCGCAAATAGGCCTGTGGCAAACCCGCTACCGTGGGGTACACCGGGGTCAAAGCGGCGGCCAGCTCGCCACCGGCCGGTTTGAAAGCCGGGTGCATCATGGTCAGCCCGGCAAAACCGCCACGAATTTCGCCGCGCACACGCAGCCGGTTGCCCACCGCCAGCGCCTTTTGCTGCGACGGGTAGAAGGTGAAGAAGCGCATCAGGCAGGTGCCGGTGCCGTCATCGAGCGTCACCAGCAGTTGCCGCGTGCCACCGAGTTTGACCTCGCTGTGGCGCACCGTGCCTTCAATTTGCGCCACCTCGCCCTCGCGCACGTCGCGCAGTTGGACCAGGCGGGTTTCATCCTCGTAGCGCAGTGGCAGGTGCAACGCCAGATCAATGGCTCGGTTCAGCCCGAGCTTGCGCAGGGCCTTTTGCGGGCCACTCAAGGGCTTGGCGGCTGGGGCGGCGGTTGCGGTGGGCATGGCGTGATTGTGGCGCAGCCACTTCGTCATCGGGGGCTGGCGGAAAATCCCTGCTGGCGCAACATAATTACATGGGAAATAAGCCTCTAGCCCTTACAAATCAAGCGCTAAATGCTATGCTTTTTGTGGAGAAACATAGTCCTGCTGAGTGCGGGGCGCATGGGGGCATTGCTCGTCCAGGGACTGGCGATAGCGCACGCAGCCCTGCATGAACTGCGGCCAGTCGGGCACCTGTAGCGCGGGCTGGTTCTTGTCAGGCAACAGCGCCCACAGCGCGGGGTGATGCCAGCACAAATCATGGCCCGAGCTGTCCCGGTGTGTGCGGATGCCCGCCCGGAGTTTGACCACCTCCGCCACCAGCTGCTCACGCGACAGGGTCGTCAGATCGTCGTCCATGCGGGGTACCGTTAACGTGTCACCGCGCGCTCGGCCAGAAATATCTCGATACGGCGGTTTTTGGCGCGGCCCGCGGCGGTGGCGTTGTCGGCAATGGGTTCGCGCGATCCCCGGCCATCAATCTGGCTGCGCTGCGCATCGACCCCGCGCGAGGCCAGATAGTCACGCGCACTGGCCGCGCGGTTGACTGAGAGCGGATTGTTGATGGCATCCGAGCCGGTGCTGTCGGTGTATCCCACGATGCGGATCTCGGTGTTGGGCTGGCTGGAAAGGCCTTGCGCAAACTGGTTCAGGATGGGCTGCAGATTGGGTTTGATGCGACTGCTGCCGGTGTCAAACGAAATATCGCTCGGAATATTGAGCTTGAGCTGGTTGTCGGCCGTTTGCGTCACCGCCACGCCGGTGCCCGCCGTGGCCTGCTCCATGGCGGCTTTTTTCTGTGCCATCTGGTTCGACCAGATGTAGCCGCCCAAAGCGCCCAGGCCAGCGCCAATGGCGGCCGATTCTCGGCTGTTGCCCACCGCCACACCGGCCAGCGCACCAACCCCCGCACCAATGGCGGAACTACGCTGCGTGTCGGACATATTGGCGCAGCCGCCAAGCAGCAAAGCCAGAGTGCTCAGGCCAAGGGTTGTCGAACGGGCAGTTGATGTCAAAGTGATCATGATGATGACCTCCGCAGCAGTGGAAAAAGCCGGTTTATAGCATTCGCAGGAAAGACACATCGGTTTGCCAGCGAACATCCGGGCGCAAACCTCGATTCGTTGGCACAACCGGCCTTTTCATGTCGGTGGCTGCGACAATGGCCCACTCCCTTCACTTGGCACGGGGCAAGTCCGCCCCTCAAGCAACATGACCGCATCCACCCCCAAGTTCCCACACACCTTGACGTTGAGCGACTTCGACTATGCGCTGCCGCCAGAGCTGATTGCCCAGCACCCAGCGCCCGAGCGCAGTGGCTCGCGCCTGCTCGATGGCCGCGCCAGCGCGCCGGTGGACCGCATTTTTCGCGACTTGCCCGCCCTCTTGCAACCCGGCGACCTGATGGTGTTCAACGACACCCAGGTCATGAACGCGCGGCTGTTTGGCGAAAAACCCAGTGGCGGCAAGCTAGAGCTACTGATTGAGCGCGTGCTGGGTGGCAACCAGGTCGCAGCCCATATGCGGGTCAGCAAAAAGCCGGAGGCTGGCACCACCGTCAGCCTGACACCCGCACCCGGCTGCCACGACCACCCCTGCGCCACGCTGCTGGGCCGCTGGCCCGATGACGACGGCCCGCTGTTTCGCTTTGTGCTCAGCAACGATGCCGGTGACGACCCCTACACGCTGATGGCGCGCCACGGCCACGTTCCGCTGCCGCCCTACATCACCCACACCGATTCAGCGGAGGATTCCCAGCGCTACCAGACGGTGTTCGCCAAAAACCCCGGTGCCGTGGCAGCGCCTACTGCTGCGCTGCACTTTGATGAAGCGCTGCTGGCGCAGATTGACGCGATGGGTGTGCAGCGCGCGCACGTGACCTTGCATGTGGGTGCGGGGACGTTTCAGCCGGTCAAGACCGAGAACCTGGCCGAACACAAGATGCACAGCGAGTGGTATGAGGTGCCCGTAGCCACCCAGCAAGCCATTGCCGACTGCCGGGCTCGAGGTGGGCGGGTGGTGGCGGTCGGGACCACCACGGTACGCACGCTGGAGAGCTGGGCTGCGAATGACACAACAAATGGGGTCAGAGCACTCGCCCGCTTCGCGGGCGGTGATCCGACCCCATTTGTTGCCGATACGCCTCTGGCTCCATGTTCGGGCGACACCCGCATCTTCATCACACCGGGCTTTGAATTCCAGGTGGTGGACGCGCTGATCACCAACTTTCACCTCCCCAAGTCCAGCCTGATGATGCTGGTCAGCGCCTTTGCCGGGTATGAGCATATCCGCGCGCTTTACGCCCACGCCATCCGGGAGAAATACCGTTTTTTCAGTTATGGCGATGCCATGCTGCTGATACGCGGGCACTAAATCGCGTCTTGGTGCTCCAATACAGCATCCATGAACAGGTTTCAGAAGCGCACCGCCACACGCATCGCCACCGTCAGCATCCTGCTGGCGGCGCTGGTCAGCCCTGTGGCCTGGTTTGTCACCCGTGCCAAAGCCGAGCAAAGCATCGTCTCGCTGGCCAGCGAAGCGTCCGGTCGCTTGCTGCGTCAACACGACGCCATCAACCTGTCAGACCCGCAAGCCGTTGAGCGCGCCACCCTCGCGACGCAAGCCATCACTGCCGGCATGTTTGATGTGGCCGAGATTTATGACCGCAAGGGCCAGAAGCTGGCCACATCCTTGGCCCGAGAAGGGCAGGAGGTGCTGCCTTTACTGCCCCTGCACGAGACGCCAAGCTACACCACGGCACACTTTGAGAGCGTCAGAGTCCCCGGTGAACGCTGGATGCTGCGCGTCTTTGTGCCGCTACGTGCGTCAGCAGATGACGGCCGGTCACCCATCACCGGCTATTTCGAGGGCGTACGCGTGGTGCCCGAATGGCAAAAAGCAGACATCCGCGCCAATGCGCTGACGATGGCTCTCATCGCCTGCCTGGCCTCGCTGCTGTGTGGTGCGGCCCTGTACCCGGTGATGCGGCATTTGTCCAAATCCAACGAGCGCAAGACGTATGAGGTGATGGACTCGCACCTGTCACTGATGGGCGCGCTGGGGCGGGCCATTGCCGAGCGCGATTCCGACACCGGGGCGCACAACTACCGGGTGGCCTGGATCGCCTCCCTGATCGGCGACCAGATGGGCTTTGCAGGGGCCACCATGCAGTCGCTGATCGCCGGAAGCTTTTTGCACGATGTCGGCAAGATCGGCATTACGGATGCGATTCTGCTCAAACCCGGCCAACTCAGTGAGGCCGAACTCGCCATCATGCACACCCACGTGACGCTGGGCGAACACATCGTCAACGGCATCGGCTGGCTGAAGGATGCGAAGATGGTGGTGGCGGCACACCATGAGCGCTGGGACGGCACCGGCTACCCGCGCCAACTGGCGGGCGCTGCCATTCCGCTATCGGCACGCATTTTTTCCGTGGCCGACGTGTTTGACGCGCTGTGCTCCAGACGCCCCTACAAGGAGCCCATGGGCTTCGAGACCACCATGACGATTCTGGAGAAAGGCACTGGCAGCCACTTTGATCCGGCGGTGATGGACGTGTTCCGCCCGATGGCGCACAGCATTTTCGAGCAGCTGCAGGGCATCAGTGAGCCCGAAGCCCGCCAGTTGCTCGAGGACCGTGTACGCCACCATTTTGAGCGGTAGTTCGCCGGCAGGCAACCGCCCTGCCACGCAAGACACCCGCGTGGCCACCGCGTCGCCATACCTACAATTCGACCAGCTTTTTTGGGAATCTTCATGCTGAAATTTGACCTGTTGGCCACCGACCCCGCCAGCCATGCCCGTCGCGGCACGCTCACTTTGAACCACGGCGTGGTGCAAACGCCCATCTTCATGCCGGTGGGCACTTACGGCACGGTCAAGGGCGTGATGCCCAGCAGCCTGGAGGACATGGGCGCGCAAATCATTCTGGGCAACACGTTTCACCTGTGGATGCGCCCGGGACAGGACGTGATGCAAAGTTTTGGCGGGCTGCACGGCTTTGAACGCTGGGACAAACCGATCCTGACCGACTCGGGCGGCTTTCAGGTCTGGAGCCTGGGCGCGATGCGCAAGATCACCGAGCAGGGCGTGCATTTTTCTTCTCCCGTGAATGGCGACAAGCTGTTCATGTCGCCGGAAGTCAGCATGCAGATCCAGACCACGCTGAACTCCGACATCGTCATGCAGTTGGACGAATGCACGCCGTACTTGTCGGTCGAGCCCAAAACCAAGGGCCAGATCACCACCGAGCGCGAAGCCCGTGTGTCGATGGAGATGAGCCTGCGCTGGGCCAAACGCAGCCAGGACGAGTTCGCCCGGCTGGGAAACCCCAACGCGCTGTTTGGCATCGTGCAAGGCGGCATGTTTGAGCACCTGCGTCAGGAGTCGCTCGACGCACTGGTCGCCATGAACTTCCCCGGCTATGCGGTGGGTGGCGTGAGCGTCGGTGAGCCCAAGGACGAGATGCTGCGCATCATGGCGCACACGCCGCATCGCCTGCCCGCCAACAAACCGCGCTACCTGATGGGCGTGGGCACGCCGGAAGACCTGGTGGAAGGCGTAGCGCAAGGGGTCGATATGTTCGACTGCGTCATGCCGACGCGCAATGCGCGCAACGGCACGCTGTTCACGCGCTATGGCGACCTGAAAATCCGCAATGCGCGCCACAAGACGGATCACGGCCCGCTGGATGCGACCTGTACCTGCTATGCCTGCCAAGGGCAAACCCGGCCGGATGGCACAGTCAGCGGCGGTTTCAGCCGCGCCTACTTGCACCACCTGGACCGCTGCGCCGAGATGCTCAGCCCGATGCTCTCGAGCATCCACAACCTGCACTATTACCTGAACCTGATGACCAAAATCCGCGCGGCGCTGGATGCTGGCACGTTTGGCGCATTCCGCGCGCAGTTCAAGGCAGACCGCGCGCGCGGGGTGTAAATTCAGGCGTGCCAATCCGGCCCCTACCACCTTCTTTGGAGGATGCCTTGATGATGATCCCGCTTTGCTCCACCCCGCCCAAGGTTTTTTCAGCCGTCAAACATGCACTATGGGCAACGAGTCTGCTTCTCACCGGTGTCACAGCGTCCATGGCTGCCTCGCTGGCACCGGTCGCAGCCGAGCATGGCATGGTCGTCACCGCCCAGCATCTGGCCACGCAGGTGGGTGTGGATGTGCTCAAGCGTGGTGGCAATGCGGTGGACGCCGCCGTGGCCGTGGGCTACGCGCTGGCCGTGGTGTACCCGGCGGCGGGCAACCTGGGTGGTGGTGGCTTCATGACACTGCAAACCGCTGACGGGCGCAAGACATTTCTGGACTTTCGTGAAAAAGCCCCGCTGGCCGCCACCGCCAACATGTATCTGGACAAGGACGGCAATGTGGTCAAGGGGCTGAGCACCGACAGCCCCTTGGCAGTCGGCGTTCCGGGCAGCGTCTCCGGGCTCGAATACGCCCGTGAAAAATACGGCACGCAATCCCGCGCCACGCTACTGAAACCTGCCATCCGCCTGGCACAGCATGGCTTCAAGCTCGATCAAGGCGACATCGACATCCTGCACACCGCCACCGAAAAGTTCCAGCGCGACCGGGCCTCTGCCTCCATCTTTCTGAAGCGTGGCGAGCCTTATCAAGTGGGTGACACGCTGGTACAAAAAGACCTTGCCAAGACGCTCGGCAGCATCAGCCGCCAAGGCACCGATGGTTTTTACAAAGGCAAGGTCGCCTCGAGTCTGGTGGCATCGAGCCAGATGGGTGGCGGCATCATCACCAAGGCGGATCTGGACCAGTACCGCACCCGCGAACTCAGCCCCATCGAGTGTGACTACCGGGGTTACCACGTAGTCTCAGCCCCGCCACCGAGCTCGGGCGGTGTGGTGATCTGCGAAATGCTCAACATTCTGGAGGGCTACCCGCTCAAGGATCTTGGCTTTCGTTCAGCTCAATCGGTGCATTACCAGATTGAGGCCATGCGCCACGCTTATGTGGACCGCAACAGCTACCTGGGTGACCCGGACTTTGTCACCAACCCGGTGGCCCGCCTGACCGACAAGGCCTACGCGGCGCAGATTCGCGCCGCCATCGACCCTGACAAAGCCGGGGTTTCGCAAGACATCAGACCCGGCGTGGCACCGCACGAAGGCACCAACACCACGCATTACTCGATTGCCGACCGCTGGGGCAATGCGGTGGGGGTGACCTACACGCTCAACGACTGGTTCGGCACCAAGATCACCGTGCCCGGCACCGGCGTGCTGCTGAACAACGAAATGGACGACTTCACCGCCAAGCCCGGCGTACCCAACCTGTATGGTCTGGTGCAGGGCGAGGCCAACGCCATCGCACCCGGCAAACGGCCGCTGTCGTCCATGAGCCCGACGATTGTCAGCAAGGACGGTCAGCCGGTGATGGTGCTGGGCACACCGGGTGGCAGCCGCATCATCACCGCCGTGATGCTGACCATGCTCAACGTGATCGACTACAGCATGACGGTACAGGAAGCAGTGGACGCGCCACGCTTTCATCAGCAGTGGCTGCCGGATGTGACTTACGTGGAAAACTTTGCGCTGTCGCCCGACACGCGCCAGCTGCTCGAAGCCAAAGGCCAGAAACTGGGCCCGGCCCAGCCCGCCAACCACATGACCGCCATCCTGATCGGCGCGCCGTCATTGGGTGGCAAACCAGTCGGCAACAACCGCTTCTACGGTGCCAACGACCCGCGCCGCAATACCGGGATGGCGTTGGGGTATTGAGCACTTTTATCCTTGCAAATTATGGAATGAAACTCCATAATTGCAAGGATGTTTCAACGCCACTTGCTCCCACTTCTTGCTGAAGAATTGCAGCATATGCCTGCGGTGGCCCTGCTTGGGCCGCGCCAATCCGGCAAAACGACGCTGGCGCTGGAAGCTGCCAAGGCCATTCCCAGCATCTACCTCGATTTGGAGTCCGAGCGCGACCGCGCCAAACTGGCACAGCCCGAGTTGTATCTGGCAGATCACCTCGACAAATTGGTCATCCTTGACGAAGTTCACCGTGCGCCCCATTTGTTTCCAGTCCTACGCGGCCTGATCGACCATGCCCGCCGTGACGGTAAACGCGCCGGACTGTACCTGCTGCTGGGCTCGGCCTCACTGGACTTGCTTCAGCAATCTGACGAAACCCTGGCCGGGCGCATCGCCTACCTGGAACTCAGCCCCCTGAATCTGCTGGAGACCGGCGAAGAGCAGATGGATGCCCTGTGGCTGCGTGGCGGCTTTCCTGAGAGCCTGAGCGCTCCCGGCGATGCCCGCAGTCTGCGCTGGCGGCAAAACTTCATCCGCACCTACCTGGAGCGCGACATCCCGCAGTTTGGCCCGCGCATCGCTGCCGACACCCTGCGCCGCTTCTGGACGATGCTGGCGCACCATCAGAGCGGCATGCTCAACGTGGCGCAACTTGCGCGCAACATCGGCGTGGACATCAAAACGGCGCAAAGCTATATCGACCTGCTGTGCGCCTTGCTGCTGGTGCGCCGCCTGCCACCCTGGCACGCCAATGTGGGCAAACGTCTGGTCAAAACCCCCAAGATCTATGTGCGCGACAGCGGCCTGGTGCATGCCCTGCTGGACATTGAAACCAAGGAAACGCTGCTGTCCCACATGGTGCTGGGTGCCAGCTGGGAGGGCTTTGTGATCGAGAACCTGCTGAGCTGCGCCCCACCCGGCGTGCAAGCCTGGTTTTACCGCACCGGCGGCGGTGCCGAGGTCGATTTGCTGCTGCAGTGGCCGGGTGGCGACATCTGGGCCATTGAAATCAAGCGCAGCCTGACACCGAAGGTTGAACGCGGGTTTCACGCCGCCTGCGACGACTTGCTGCCTGTACGCAAGCTGGTGATCTACCCCGGGATAGAGACTTTCCCGCTGGGTCACAACATCCAGGCCATGCCACTGATGTCCTTGTGCCAAGAATTGGGCTTGCAGTCTCTTCCCTCACAATAAGCAAAGCATGAATCAAGACCTTTTCGCCCAAGCATGGCTGACCAATACCCTCCTTGACGAGGGTTTCGTTGCACAAAAAAGCGTCGAACTGGCGCAATCCCCCGTGCCCTGCGGGCTGCCCGCCTGGCTGGACACCCACTTTGACGCGGCCCGCCTGTCACAGCGCAGCGAGGCCCAGTTGGAAGAGCGCTTCATCGGCCCACTGCTCACCCAACTGGGCTGGACCAGCGTCAACCAGCTCACCATCACCGTGCAGGGCAAGCTGGCCAAACCCGACTGGTGCCTGCTGCTCAATGCAGGCCAGGACAACGCACTCATCGACAGCAAAGACCACACCCTGGTCACCGCCATCTGCGAGTCCAAGGCCTGGGGCAAAACGCTTGACACGGGCCGTGCCGACCGCACCCACAACCCGCACCACCAGTTGCAGGACTACCTCAACACCTTGCGCGTGCGCTTTGGTTTTTTGACCAATGGCCGCATCTGGCGTGTTTACGACACCGACCGGATCACCGCCAAAAAGACCTACATCCAGTTCGACCTGCAAGCCATCTGCGCGCTGGAAGATCAAACGGAAAAGACCCAGGCCCTGGCCCTGTTTGCGTTTTTCTTTGGCCGTGACACCTATGTGCCGCCCACCACCACCTCCAGCGCGGGTGGTCGCAGCGCCATCGAGCAGGCCATTGCTGCGTCCGCCGACTTCACGCTGGCTGTCGAAGAAAACCTCAAGGCTGTGATCTACGGCTACGCTGGCGAAGACTCGCTGTTCGAAATCATGGGCCGCGCCATCCACCGCGCAAACCCCAAAGCCAGCATGGCCGAGGTCTATGAAAACAGCGTGGTGCTGCTCTTCCGGTTGCTGTTTGTGGTGTACTTTGAAGACAAAAACCACGAACTTTTGGACCGGCACCCGTTTTACACGCGCTTCAGCCTGAGCCACATCTTCCACCATCTGCCCGGCCAACCCGACCCGCGCAGCACCCTGCACGATGGCGTCTATGCCCTCAAGCAACTGTTTGAAATGCTCGACGAGGGTGCAGAGGACATTGACATCCCGCTCTTCAACGGCGGCCTGTTTGACCCGCAGCGCGCGCCGCTACTGCTGCGACCCAAAATCTTTGACAACGCCACGCTGCGCCAGCTTCTGGAAAAGCTGCTCTACAAAACCAACCGCGGCACCACCCTGTTTGACACCCGGCGCGACTTCAAAAACATGAGCGTGACCCACTTGGGCCGTATCTACGAAGGCCTGCTGGAGTTCCGCTTCGAGAAAGCCACCGAGACCGCCGTTTACCTGGAATACGAAACCAGCGCCACCCGTGGCAAGCCCATCGAGGCGTATTTCGACGCCTACGACACCGCGCTGATCCGCAAGGAAAAAGGCTTTCGGGCGCTGCGCGAGCTCACCGTCAAAAAAGGCGACGTGTACCTCAAAAGCGCCAGCAACTCACGCAAAACCTCCGCCAGCTACTACACGCCCGCACCTCTCTCGCAGCCACTGGTCAAAGCTGCGGTTGACCTGGCCCTGGCCCAGGCCGGCACCCAGGGCAAAGCCCTGATGGACCTGAAAATTCTGGACAACGCTTGCGGTAGCGGCCACTTTCTGGTGGAAGCGCTGGGCTATCTGACCGACCTGGCGCTGCAGCGTCTGGACACCGATGCCGACCTGCAGCAACTGGTGGCCCTGGAGAGCGAAAAAATCGCCGGGCAACTGGCATTCTTGAACCTCGACTACGCCCCCGAAGACGCACAAATCCTCAAACGCGCCCTGCTCAAGCGCTGCATCTTTGGTGTGGACCTGAACCCTTTTGCCGTGGAACTGGCGCGTCTGAGTTTGTGGATGGACAGCTTCATCTTTGGCACACCGCTCTCATTTATAGAGCACCATGTCCAGCATGGCAATGCGCTGATGGGCGCCAGCGTGCAAGAGTTCATCACCTACAACGCCACCGAGGTCAAGCAAAACGACCTGTTCGTGGAGAACCTGAGCGCCAAATTTGACGAGCTGCGCACCGTGATGCAAGAGCTGGACGCCATGCGCGACACCACGGCGGCCGAGGTAGAGCAGTCCAAGCAGCTTTGGAAAACCAGCATTGCGCCCAAGCTGCACCTGCTGTCGCGCGCCCTGAGCTTCATCTGCACCCGCCGCGCCCTGCTGGCCGAGGGCAACAAGGGCGGTTGTGAGGCGCTGGACAAAACCCCTGACCTGTTGACGCAGCTGTTTGACGAGGGCAAAAGCAAAACTGTGGCCCTCAAACAGGTTGAGGCCTACGCCCAGCGCTTTAACTTTTTCCACTACGAGGTGGCTTTCCCGGAAGCCTTTGCGGGTGCCAAAAAGGGCTTTGACATCATCGTCGGCAACCCGCCGTGGGACAAAACCAAGTTTGCCGACACCGACTTCTTTCCCCAGTACCACAGCAACTACCGCAGCCTGAAGAATTCCGAAAAAGCGGCGGTCCAAAAGCGCCTGCTGGAAAGCCCGCACATTGCCGCCGCTTACCAAAGCGCCCTGCACGACAAAGATGTGGCCAACGAGTACTACAAAGACAAAACCGTGTTCCCGCTCAACAAGGGCGCAGGCGACGGCAACCTGTTCCGCCTGTTTGTCGAGCGCAACCTGGCACTGCTCAACCCCGGCGGCAACCTGGCCTACGTGTTGCCCAGCGCGCTGATGTTTGAAGAAGGCTCCATGGGCCTGCGCAAACACATCTTCACGCGCGGCCAACTGCGGTTCTTCTACAGCTTTGAGAACAACCGGGGCATCTTCCAGGACGTTCACCGCAGCTACAAATTTGCCCTGATGCAGGTGGTCAACACGCCGCCCGATATCAACGGTGCCGACCCCGTGACCCCCATCGACACCGCGTTTTACGTGCTGGACGCAGACGACCTTCAGCGGCCCGACACCCATGTGCCTTACCCGCTGGCCATGGTCAAAGCCTTGTCACCCGAACAATGGGCGCTAATGGAACTGCGCGACGGTGCCGACCTGCCCATTCTGCAAAAGTGTTACAGCGCCTTCCCTGCGCTTTCACCCGAGTGGCTGGACTTTCGGCGTGAATTGCACATGACCGATGACAAGGACTTGTTTCTTGAGAAAGAAGCGCCAGGCCTGCTGCCTCTGTTTGAAGGCAAGATGATCTGGCAATACAGCCATGTCTTTGACAAGCCGCAATACTGGCTGGACCCGGTCGCTTTTGACGAACGCCTGAAAAGCAAGGAATTACACCGCATGGCACAGGATTTGGGCGTGCCAAAGACCGAGGTGGCCAAACACGAAGCAGCCGTGCGTTTTGACCGGGAGTTTGTTCGGCTGGGTTTTCGAGATATTGCCAGCGATACGAACGAGCGAACATTGATATTTGGATTGCTGCCGAAAAACTTTGGCGGTGGCAACACCATCCACCTAAACGTTCCAAAGATATATTCCAGCGATGGGCTCGGTGGCGTGACAAGCCAAGCAACGTCGCCCTTGCGGTTGCTTTTTGCTTTGGCGTGGTTCAACAGCGTGCCGGTGGATTGGATGGCCCGATTCATGATCCAGATGCACGCCAACAAAACCTACCTATTCCGCCTGCCCGTCCCCCAACCCGACGACGCAGCCATCCGCGCCAACCCCGACTACGCCCAGCTCACCAAAAACTCCCTGCTGTTGAGCCTGTCCGCCAGTTGGGACGACTTCTGTGAGCTGGCCCCGCTGTTTGACGTGCAAAGCGCTGATGTGCCGTTCACCGCCAAGGCCCGCGATCTGCTGCGCGCCGAGAACGACAAAACCGTGGCGCGGTTGTATGGCATCAGCCCTGCCGAATTCACCCACCTGCTGCGCAGCTTCAAGGGCATGGCCACCAAACGGCCCGAATATCTGGCGCTGCTGCAATGAGATTAACTATTATTTTTATAGCTACTTGCGAAGGTGATACAAGGGCTGGAAGCCGATTTCTTGTATAGACCCAGCCCATGACACCGCCCCCTGAACCCCGCCACTTCTGGCGCGCCCTGACTGGCCTGCCGCTACGGGTGCTCAAAGGCCTGTTGGGCTGGCTGCTGGCGCTGATCATCGTTTTTGAGGAATGGGGCTGGGAGCCGCTGCAACGGGCGCTGGCATGGGTGGGCCGTTTGCCCGGCCTGCGCTCGGCCGAGGCGCGCATCCAGCAGCTGCCGCCCTACGCGGCGCTGGCACTGTTTGCGGTGCCCGCGCTGATGCTGTTGCCGGTGAAACTGCTGGCGCTGTGGGCCATTGGGCAGGGCAAAGTGGTGCTGGGCACCTTGGTCATCCTGGCAGCCAAGGTGGTGGGCACCGCCATCGTGGCACGGCTGTTCACGCTGACGAAGCCCGCGCTGATGCAACTGGGCTGGTTTGCGCGCGGCTATGCACGCTGGGTGAACTGGAAAGCGGGGCTGCTGGCGCAGGTGCGCGCGAGTTGGCCGTGGCGGCTGGGCCGGGTGCTCAAACGTCAGCTGCTGCGGCGCTGGGAACACCTCAAAGCAAGCTGGCAGGCCTGACTGAATCGGGGCCGGGATCATTTCAAGTCAGGTGACAATCCGGACTCTGATCGTTTTTGAACTTTCCATCATGCCGCATCAACCCGAATTTTTCCCCGAGGCTGCACCGCCCCAACCTGCCACAGCACCCGACAACCTGGCGCTGACCGCGCTCAAGTTCAGCCCCGATCAGATGTCTCCAGCGCAAAAACGCTTCAACACCTTGCTCAAACAAACCGAGACGCTGGCGCAAAAAATTGATAGCACCAAAACGATGGCCGACAACCACCGCAGTGTCTGCGCCAGTACCCTGACACCGCTGGAGAAAGAACGCGAAGCCGCCATCGGTCAGATGGTCAGGTGGCTGGACCAGCGCTTGCAGGGCAAAGGCCTGAGCGCCCGGCAAAAAGACATTGCGCGGGAGATCCTGTGCCACCTGGCGGCAGTTTTGGCTGCCGATGGTGACGACGACATGCAGGCCCTGCATGACGCGCACAGCGACTTGTCGCTCGACGCGCTGGAAAAAACCGAAATCGCTCAGATGCAAGACCTGATGGAAGACGTGTTTGGCCACCAGTTGGGCGACGACGACACCCCGTTTGACAGCCTGGACGACCTGATTCGCGCCAATATGGCCAAGCTGCAGGAACAGGCGCAAACCCGGCAGGACGCGAAGGCACAGCAAAAAGGCAAGCGTAAAAAGACCGCCGCCCAACTCAAAACCGAAGCGCAGGCGCAAGATGCCGACGGTGCCCTGCGTACCATTTACCGCCAACTGGTCAGCGCCCTGCACCCGGACCGCGAGCCCGACCCGGCCGAGCAGGCACGCAAAACTGCGCTGATGAAAGATGCCAACACCGCCTATGAGCGCCGCGACCTGCTGGCCCTGCTGCACCTGCAAATGCAGGCGGAGTTGGTGGATGCCGAGCACATCGCCGGTATGGCCAAAAGCAAACTCACGGCCCTGACCGCCTTGCTCAAGGAGCGGGTAGCGGTGCTGCAGCGCGAGCTGTACCAGATAGAAACCCAGGTGCGGGCCGAGTTCGGCATGTCGCGCTACGCACCCGTGAGTGCCGTCACGCTGAAACGACAAATGCTCGAATCCGAGCGTAGCCTGCGCGGAGAAATTGCGCTGATGCAACACGACCTGCAACTGGTGCAGGATGACACCCGGTTCAAACGCTGGTTAAAGCAACAAAAAGCTGCCCAGGAAGATTTTGACCCGCTGGACTTCTTTTGAGCACGATTTGAATCTAGGGATTGGTATGAATTCAATAGCTGCCATCGCTTATTTTATAAGGGCTGGAGGCTAATTTCCTGTAAAGACGGTGAGCACCCCGGTGTAGCCATACAGGTGGTTGCGGGCGATCTCGCCACCGGCAAAAAAGCCCACCAGCGGCACGTCACCCAGCGCCCGGCGGATGATTTGCATCTCGGCACTCGGCCCGCCAAAATGCTCGCCCCCGCGACCGGCGCAGCTCACGTAAATCGCACCGGCAATGCCGCGCGCCGGGTGCGGGGCGGCTTCCGCCTCAGACGCGGCCAGGGCGGTGGCGGATTCGAGCGCCAGCTCCTGCGGCTCCAGCTCTTCACGGATTTCGGCACACACGCGCATCAAATCGGCGCGGGCCGCCTGCACATTGCGCTGGCAAAACGCCAGCTCCATGCCCTCGGTCACCGGGGAGGCCAGGGCAATGCCGTAGCGTTGCGGGTCCAGGCCGATGATGTGGCGCACCAGCACGTCGCTGCCAAAGTTGCCGGTGCGGGTGATGGTGGGGGCATCGGTTCCGGCACCGGACAGCCCACTGCGCTCGGTCAGACCGGCCAGCGTGGCGCGCACCGCGTGCAGCGCCTCGCGTGGTTCGTCCAGCGTGACATCCAGCTCACGCAACAACACGTCCAGCGCGGGCTCCCCGTCCAGACCCAGCACCACGTTGTGCTGCGCCGACGTGATCTGATGCGCTTTGGCCACCGGCAGGCAGCCTTGCGTCACGCGCGACACCAGACCAACGCCGGGACCAAAAGCCACACCGCTCAAGCCCCCGCTGAACACCCCGCTGGCAGCGCCCTGACCTTTGACATTGCCGTCGCCCGCCACAGCAAACTGCACCGATGGGCCGCGGCTGCTGGAGAGCCCGCCAAACAGGTAGCCCGAGTCGGTGCGCGCCGCCATCTCGTTGATCAGGTCCGACAGATCGGCCGTGTGCGGGTCAGCGTGCACCAGGGCGGTGTGCGCCTCAAACGTCAGGCCCAGCGGTGCCACACCGGAAAACACGCGGTATTGGTCGGTGGGCAGTTCCAGCAGCATGACGGCCAGCGCAGGCTCATCCACATACTCGACATTGTTGGCCGCAACGCCCACACCCACGGTGCCAGACCAGTCAGTCACCTCGGGCAGTTCGCCGCTGAGGTGTTCCAGGATGTCTTGCGCGTTCGGCACAAACCGGTCGGTGATGTAAAGCACCCCCAGCGTCGGGTTGGGAGCGTAGCCGTGCAGTGTCATCTGGGCGCGCAACTGCGCCAGCACCAGACCCACAGCCATGTCCCAGCGCGGGTGGGTGGCGTGCGCGTAGGGAAACAGCTTCAAGACAAAGACCTCACGACGGGCAAGCTGGTATCAGGTGCGCCGACGAATCGCACGCTCTGCACTGGACGACGCAGCCGCCTTTTTGGCGGGCGCTTTGGCAGCCACTTTCTTGGCAGGTGTTTTTTTGGCGGGTGCTCGCGCAGCGGTTTTTTCAGAGGACTTGGCTACCTGCTTGGCCACACCTTTGGCCGCACCTTTGAGCATGTTTTTGCCCATGTCCATGGCGCTGACCTTGCCAGCCTCGGCCATGGCACTGGCGGCTATCGTCTGAAACTGGTGCGTGAGCGAGGTCCACAACTGCATCGGGTCCACCAGGCCAGCCACGGCGGCGGCAGCAGCTGGCTTGGCCGCATCACCCACTTTTTTGGCCATCTCTTCGGTTTTGCCAGCCACATCGCTCACGGTCTGCACGGTGGACGCCGCTGTCTCAGACACTTTTTGGATGCCGGAGGCCACGGTATCAGCGGCCTTGAGCTTGAAGGCGTTGGCCAGGTCGCCCATGCTGAAGTTCATGCCTTTCAGGGTGGCCAGGGTCATCTTTTGCACCTCCAGCGCCTGCACGGTGGCGGCCAGCGCCTTGGAGTTCTGGTCCAGCCAGAAATGCACCGCCTTGAGTTCGGCAATGCGTTTGTCGAGTTCTTCAACACTCAAGGTCGGCGCAATCCAGTTGCCCATGTTGGGCATCTGCGGAATGGCCTGCGAGGTGTTTTTGGCCAGGTTTTGCAAAAAGTCAAAGCCCGGTACAAATTGGGCAAAACCGGTGTTGGATGTGTCACTCATAGGGTTCTCCAGAAGGGTCGTCAAAGCCTGACAGCTTGCAGCTTACCGCAACATCGGGCGCGCGGTGCAAGCCATTTACGCCGCAGCCATTTTGCGAAGGGTCGGCAGCCCGACACCGGCAGCTTCAAAGCCACCGTCCACTGCCAGCACCTGGCCATTGACATACGCGGCCTCGGCGCTGCACAAAAACCCGGCCACCGAGGCAATTTCCGCCACCAGGCCATAGCGGTTCAGCGGGATCACATCGTGGTAGTCCGAGCGGATCGCCACGCTATGCACCAGTTTGGCCATCTCGGTCTCTACCGGGCCGGGCGCGATGGCATTGGCGCGGATGCCCACGCTGCCAAGTTCCACCGCCTGCTGTTTGGTCAGGTGAATCAGGGCGGCCTTGCTGGTGCCATAGGCCACGCGCAGCGTGCTGGCGCGCAGCCCCGAGATGGAGGCAATATTCACCACGCTACCGCCACCACCGCGGCGCATCACCGGCGCACAGGCCTGGGTGCACAAAAACGGACCATCCAGGTTGGTAGCCAGCACCGCACGCCAATCCTCAAAGCTGGTGGCACCAATGGTTTTGAAGACCGCGATGCCCGCGTTGTTGACCAGCGCGTCAATGCGCCCATAGTGCCGGTCCACCTGGTCAATCGCCGCCTGCACCTGCTGCGGGTCAGACACGTCGCAGACCAGCGCCAGCACAGTTTGCGGGTCGTTGAGTTCAGCCTCGGTGCGCGCCAGCGTGACCGCGTCGATATCAAGCAAGGCCACACGGTAGCCGTGCGCCAGAAACCAGCGGGCGATACCGAGCCCGATGCCGCGTGCGCCGCCGGTCACCACGGCCACCGGGGAAGGAACAAGGGAGTTTGTCATCTTGAGCGATTCCTAAATTGCGGACTTTAACGCGATAAAATTTTCTGGCATTGAGCCGACCCACGGCGGTGCTGCGACAGACAACATCTACAACTCCCGGAGACACTCATGGAAATGACCCGCCGTAACCTGCTGGCTTGCGCTGGCGCAAGTGCCATCGCGCTGCAAACTGGTACCGCCTTCGCTCAGAAGGCCGAATTCAGCTACAAATACGCCAACAACCTGCCGGTCACCCATCCGATGAATGTGCGCGCCAAGGAGATGGCCGATGCCATTCGCACCGAGACCAAAGGGCGTGTGGACATTCAGGTATTCCCGAACAACCAGCTCGGCTCCGACACCGACATGCTGAGCCAGTTGCGCTCGGGCGGCATTGAATTTTTCACCTTGTCGGGGCTGATCCTGTCCACCCTGGTGCCCGCCACGTCCATCAGCGGCATCGGTTTTGCGTTTGGCGACTACGATGCCGTCTGGAAAGCCATGGACGGCGACCTGGGGGCTTACATCCGGGCCCAGATCACCAAGGCCAACCTGGTACCCATGGACAAAATCTGGGACAACGGTTTCCGCCAGATCACCTCGTCGAGCAAACCCATCGTCAGCCCGGCCGACCTCAAAGGCTTCAAGATCCGGGTGCCGGTGTCGCCGCTGTGGACCTCGATGTTCAAGGCGTTTGACGCAGCCCCTGCATCCATCAACTTTGGCGAGGTCTATTCGGCCCTGCAGACCAAGGTGGTTGAAGGCCAGGAAAACCCGCTGGCCATCATCTCGACGGCCAAACTCTACGAAGTGCAAAAGTATTGCTCCATGACCAACCACATGTGGGATGGTTTCTGGTTCTTGGCCAACGGCAAGGCCTGGGAGCGTCTGCCCAAAGACCTGCAGGCCATCGTCGCCAGACACATCAATGCCGCGGGCATGAAAGAGCGCGCCGATGTTGCCGAACTCAATGCATCGTTGCAAAAAGACCTGATGGCCAAGGGCCTGGTGTTCAACCAGCCCAAGACCCAGGCGTTCCGCGACCACCTGCAAAAGGCCGGCTTCTATGCCGAGTGGAAGGGCAAATACGGCGACGAAGCCTGGAGCATTCTGGAGCGCAGCACCGGCAAGCTGGCCTGACGTGGGGCGGACTCCTGCATCAGCGCCTGGCCTGGCGCTGTGATGAACGACACAACGGCTGCGCCCGCCAGCGGGCCAGTCTGGGTGGCACGCTTCGAGCTGGTGCTGGGTGCGCTGGTGGAAATTCCGGCGGCGCTGCTGGTGCTGGCGGACATTGCGGTGCTCCTCAGCGGGGTTTACGCGCGCTTTGTCCTGCAGCGGCCGCTGGTCTGGTCGGACGAACTGGCCTCCATGCTGTTTCTCTGGCTGGCCATGCTGGGCTCGGTGGTTGCCCTACGCCGCGGTGAGCACATGCGCATGACCGCCTGGGTGAGCCAGGCCAGCGGTGCGCGGCGTGCCTTGCTAGAGGCGGTGGCCATCAGCGCCTGTCTGGCTTTTTTGCTGATGATTGGCTGGCCAGCCTGGGAATACGCCAGCGACGAGGCAGCCATCACCACCCCGGCGCTGGAAATCTCCAACGCCTGGCGCGCCGCCGCGCTGCCGGTCGGCGTGGCGCTGATGGCACTCTTTGCCACCCTGCGCCTGATCCGCCTGGCCGACCTGAAACACACCCTGGTGGCCTTGGGCATCACCGCCGTGATCGCCGGGGCCTTCTGGTGGGCGCAGCCGCTGTTTGACAACCTGGGACGCCTCAACCTGCTGATCTTTTTTGTCGGCGTGGTGGCCAGTTGCGTCTTTGCCGGCATTCCCATCGCCTTCGCTTTTGGTCTGGGCACGTTTGGCTACCTGGCGCTGACCACCAGCACGCCGCTGCCGGTGATCATCGGCCGCATGGACGAAGGCATGTCGCACATCATCCTGCTGGCGGTGCCGCTGTTCGTCTTTCTGGGTTTGCTGATCGAGATGACCGGCATGGCGCGCGCCATGGTGAATTTCCTGGCGGGCCTGCTGGGGCGGGTGCGCGGCGGGCTGTCGTATGTGCTGGTGGGGGCCATGTACCTGGTGTCGGGCATCTCTGGCTCCAAGGCAGCCGATATGGCCGCCATTGCACCAGCGCTGTTCCCGGAGATGAAAAAACGCGGTGCCAAAGACGGCGATCTGGTGGCCTTGCTGGCAGCCACCGGCGCGCAGACCGAGACCGTGCCGCCGAGCCTGGTGCTGATCACCATCGGCTCGGTGACCGGGGTGTCGATTGCGGCGCTGTTCACCGGCGGCTTGTTGCCCGCTGCGGTGTTGGGGTTGGTGCTGTGTCTGGTGGTGGCTTACCGCTACCGGCATGAAGACATCAGCCAGATTGCGCGCACGCCGTGGAGAGAAGTGGCACGGCTGGGGCTGATTGCCCTGCCGGCGCTGGCGCTGCCGGTGGTGATCCGCGCTGCGGTCGTGGAAGGTGTTGCCACGGCTACTGAAGTTTCCACCATCGGCATCGTCTATGCTGTGCTGGCCGGGCTGCTGGTGTACCGGCAGTTTGACTGGCGCCGCCTGGGCCCGATGCTGGTGGGCACGGCATCGCTGTCAGGTGCCATTTTGCTGATTATTGGCACCGCCACGGCCATGGCCTGGGGTTTGACGCAATCAGGTTTCTCCAACTGGCTGGCAGAAACCATGCAGGCCCTGCCAGGCGGTGCACCGATGTTTATGGCGGTGTCGGTGGTCACGTTCACCATTCTGGGCTCGGTGCTGGAGGGCATTCCGGCGATTGTGCTGTTTGGCCCGTTGCTGTTCCCGATTGCGCGCCATCTGGGAATCCATGAAGTGCACTACGCCATGGTGGTGGTGCTGTCGATGGGGCTGGGCTTGTTTGCACCACCACTAGGGGTGGGCTACTACGCGGCCTGCGCCATTGGCCGGGTCAACCCGGACGAAGGCATCCGGCCGATCATCGGTTACCTGCTGGCCTTGCTAGCGGGCACCATCGTGGTGGCGGCCGTGCCGTGGATTTCGGTGGGCTTTTTATAGAGCCTGATGCAGCACACGGGCAACTTTATTACGCCCCGGCCAGTTGCACCTTGCGCTGCACGATCGCGCCGGACATACCCGCCACGATCTCCAGCCCACGCAGCGCCTGGGTGCTGAAGCGGGCCTTTTGCGGGCGACGACCTTGCAGAAAGTTGTGCTCGCGCAGGCTGCCAAAGACGCGCGACACGGTCTCGGGGGCCACGTCGAGGATGTCACTCAAATCGGCCAGATTCGGCACTGCCACATCATGCGCGGCCTGGTCAACCGGCACGTCGGCGGCCTCGGCACTGTGGGCAAACAACAGCAGCAGCGCCTGGATGCGCCGCGCCGCCGGACCGGTGCGCAGGCTCACCACTTCGCGGCAGCGCTGGTGCGCCACCACCACACTTTCCATCAGGATCAGCATCATTTCCGGGCCGTTGGCCTGCACCGGCACCAGCTCGCTGGCAATCAGCGCGTGCTGGCTGAGACTGTCATGGGTACCGGCCCAGCGCTCCACCCCCACCACGTCGCCGGGCAAAGCCAGGCGCACAAAGCGGCTGGCCTCGCCTTGCGGGGCGCTGTCAATGCGCAAGGCACCACGGGTCACGCGCCACAGCAGATGAGGCGCTTCGGCCATAAAGCCCTCGCGCGGGGCCAGCTGGCGGGGTGTGTTGTCAGGTTGCACTGTGGTCATGGCTTCCTCCGTTTTATGCATCAAATCAGGCTCTAGCCCTTTGTCAACAATGGTAGGCAGCTATGACTCACATAGCGGCCAGCCACCTGTCCATCCGGGCTGGCCGGGTTAGAACTTGACGTTCAGGCCGGCGTAGATCGAGCGGCCCATGCCGGGGACGGCGGTGCCGTAAGGTGCGCCGCCAACTGGAGGCATGGTGGTGCCCTGGCCGACATACGCACCACCCAGCGGGTCGGCATAGAGTTTGTCAAACAGGTTGTCGACACCTATGTCCAGACGCACAGTTTTCCAGGTGTGGCTGCTGCGCAGGTTCAGCAGACTGTAGCCAGCGGTTTTGAGCTCGTTACGCACGGCGGAGACATCCGTTTTTGCACTCACCAGAACCGCCTCAACGGTGTTGCTCCATGCGCCCTGGTTCTGAACCAATGCCAGTTTGGCGTTCAACGGCATCAGGTTGTAGAGATGGTCGCCGGTGGTTTCGTTCTTGCCGTTGACAAAACTCAGCATGCCGGTGGCGGTGAAGCTGCCCCAGGCCGTATGACTGGCCAGTGCCTTGTAGCCTGATACATCCACACCGTACAGGCGGGCGCTTTGATTGACAAACTGCAAAAATACAAAGCCCGTGGCGGCAGTCTGATTGGCGGCACCGCAGTTGCTGTTGCTTGATACACAGCGCTTGGCATCGATGTAGTCCTGCACATAGGTCAGGTAAGGCGATACCTTGAAACCCCACTGGGTCTTCGCGTCGTCATGCCAGTCTGCCGTGGCGCTCAGCGTGTGCGCTGTTTCAGGCGTCAGGGCCAGGTTGCCCACATAACCATTGCCGTCGCCCGCCCAGTTGACCATGTTCATGGCCATGCCGCCGGTGGACCAGGCAAAGCGCTCATACAAATTGGGCGAGCGGGTTTTCTGGCTGTAGCCGAAGTCCAGCGTGGTGCCGCTGTCAGGCGTGTAGTGCGCTTGCGCCGTCAGGTCGATGTTGTGATCTGTGCGCTGGCGGTCAGCGGCGTTGAAGGCTCTCGCGTCGGCAAGGTACGTCGCTCCGGTGTTGTAGCCTTGCACAGCCCCGGTGTTCATGTCCACCGTGGCCAGACGCGCACCGAGTTGCGTGGTCCATTGTGGGCTCCAGCGCGCTTCCCATTCCGAGAAAAAGTCCAGCCGGTCGCGCTGCCCGTTGTTGATGTTCCAGAAAGTGTTGGGGGACATGCCGCCTGTGCCGGAGGGCAGCCACCAGTCACTGAGCCGGTAGCGCTGGTACTCAGCACCAACAGTGAGCTTGTCGCGCTCGGACAGCAAGACATCGGCCTTCAGCAATGCCCCGGTGTTTTTACCTTCAGTGTCCATCGGCATGCCGGGTGCGTTGCCCATGTACCAATAGGTTTTGTCTTCCAGAAAATTCATCGCGTGGCGGGTGTGCTCGTCGTACACGCGGGCTTCCAGCGCGCCCCACTCAAATTGCCCCAGGTAGCGCAAGTTGATCTGCTCGCTTTTGTTGCTGGTCATGTCCATGCGCTGGTTGGGGTAACCCTGGTAAGGGATGTTTTGCACGCCCAGCTTGACTTCAAACACATGGTTGTCCCGGCGCAGGGCCATGTCCAGGGCCTGGTTGGTGGCCTTGTACATGCTGGAGCCGACCTCGTCTCCTGGCAGCCAGAGGGTCGAGTTCTTGATGGATTTGCCGTCCGCCTTGAACGCCAATCCGGCGGGCTTGAAATCGCCGCCCGCGTTGTAGTTGCCAGACTCAACGGTAGAGCCGTTGTAGTTCAGACTCAAGCTGTCAGTGGCATAGGTGGCGGACAGATTCAGCCCCTTGACATCGCCGTTGCTGCGATAAAACGTGCCCGCCAGGCCCTTGACCAAAGTGCCCTCGCCCGGCTTGGCAAATTCAGGCGAGGGGGAGTTGACGCGAATCGTGCCGCCCAGGCTGTCGCCGCCAGCACTGACCGGCGTGGCACCGGCAAACACCTCGATGCTGCCCACGCCGGTCGGGTCGATGTACGACAGCGGCGGGTTCATATGGTTGGCACAGGCAGAGATCAGGTCCATGCCGTCCACCTTGATGCGCAGGCGGTCATCAGCCAGGCCATGCAAAGTCGGCAAACTCGACACACCACCTGCTGCGGTCAGGCTCAAACCTGGGATGTCTTTGAGCAGGCTGGCCGTGTCGCTGGTTGACGCGCGCTTGGGTGTCAAGTTGTTGGCATCCAGCGGTGTGCCACTGATCGGTTGGGTGACGTCAATTTGCGCACCTTGAACGGTGACGGCAGGCAGTGTGCCCACAGCCTCGCCAGCGGCTTGCGCCTGACCGCCTAGCAGGCACAACGCGGGCAGGGCCAGCGCCATGGCGCGGGAAAAGACATGAAGTTGGGGGGATGACATGATGGATTCCTGAATTCAATGACAAATAGGCCTGCAGCCCTTTCAGGGACTGCGCAAGCCACTATGAAATTAAGAGTTCAGGAAAGTCGGCGGCCCGCGCGATGGCGGCGTGAGCGTTTGAAATTCGGGTTGGAAAAGTGTCTGCGAGACCGTCGGGGTCACCGGTTTGCCCGGCAAAACCAGCTGTAGGAAAGCGATGGCCAATGGCGGCGCAACCCGGTCTGCCAGCAGCGTGCAAAACGGGCAGTGATCCAGCACAAGCGACGGGGTGGGTACAGAGCCATGCGCGGACCCGGAGGCATCCTGGCCATCGGCCAGCGTCGCGTCGGGCGCAGCGCTCGCGCTGCCGACCGGACTCAAAGCCATCCAGCGCGGCCCGGCGCTGGTGCATATTTCAATCAGGTTGTCGGTGTCGCCGTGCGCCCAGGCCAGCGTGCGTGACACCGTCGGTGCCAGCGCCCCAAACACGGCCAGCCACAGGGCCAGCCACAGCACCCAGGGGTGACGTGGCCGACCTGAAGCCGACATGCTGAAAGGCGAGGCTTTCACGACAAAAACTGCCTACTTGCTGGCAGGCATGGGCATCGACATGCCATGCCCCATCTCCATGCCCATACCACCTGGCGGGGTCGACGCCACCGGCAGTTTCAGTTCCATCTTCGACTCGACGCCTTTGGCATCCTGGAAGATCAGCGTCAGCGGCACGGTGCTGTCTTTGGCCATCGTTGACTTCAGGTCCATCAGCATGATGTGGTAACCACCGGGCTTGAGTTGCACCGCCTTGCCAGCAGGCAGGTCCAGGCCGCCCTGGACTGCAGCCATCTTCATCACGCTGCCTTCCATCTTCATTTCGTGCACCTGGGCGACACCGGCCACGGGGGACGACGCGCCGACCAGTTTGGCGCCGTCTTTGGCGGTGAGTGTCATGAAGGCACCGGTGGCCATCTGACCCGGCACGGTGGCGCGCACCCAGGCGTTCTGGACGTCAACGGCTTCAGCCGCCCAGGCGCTCAGGGTCGCGGCAGCCAGCGCTGCTGCTGTCATCAATGATTTCAATGTCATGGGATTTCCTTCGTGGTTAAGACTTGGCACAGCGTGCCGGTTTGCAACAAAAATCGATTCCAGCCATTGTCAATGCTGCGTTTTCCGCTATGAAAAATATTAGCAAAGCACAGAATTGGCAACACAAACGCAATTGGGGTGAAAGGGGTGCTTTCCGCCCGATGAATCCGGGGGCAAAGACCCCAGGCTACTGGCTTAATTGGCCTCCAGCCCTTTTTAAACATGGGCTGATAGCTATCAATTCAATAGTTCAAATGAAGCCAGGGGGCCCGCGCGAAGGCGGCGGTGCTGCGGTGGCCGCAGCGATGTGGGCGGCAGGCATGCTTTGCAGCACGCGGCCCAGGGGTTGCACGGGCGGCACCACCACACGGGCAAAGCTTGGCGGCGCGCCTCCCACCACACACAGAGGACAATGCGCCCCAACACTGGGGCTGGTGGTTACCGAGCCATCGGCATTGAGCACCACCTTGACCATACCTGCCGAGGTACAGATCAGCAGTTCATCCTGCGGGGAGATCAGGGGCGAGGCCACGGCCGCACCCAACGTCATGGCAAACCACAGCAGGGCCAACCGGGCCAGCCAGGGTGTGTTACGCAGGGTGTGCAGAAAGTGCATGGGGCGAGATTATGGCATTCGCGCGCCGATGAAAATGACGTAAATCAATGTCGCTCACGCCTGCGGGCGGAACCACGGTCCTGTTTGCCGGGCTACCTGCTGCGCAGCGCGCCGACCATCATCGATGGCCGCCACTGCGCCGTCAGCCGCACCCGATGCGTCCGACGCTGGCGTTTTGGTCGATGTCACGCAAACCCGGGCCCCCGCCAGCGTCAAAAAATAGGGCATCGAGACGCCCACCATGCCCGCACCGACAAGCGGGATGTGGGGGGCCGCGCGAGGAACGTTGACAGGTGAGGCAAGCAAGGCAGCAGAAAACCCATGACAATTCTGTGATCGGGCTTAACCGTTTGCCCAATCTGCGAGTGTTGTCGGCTTTCTGCTGGCAGGGCGCGCGCAGCCGATCGCTTCACCCCTTGTCCCTGCTATCCTGAGACCCATGAACAGCTTATTCCATCTGGCCTTCAACGTGACCGACCTGGACCAAACGCGCGCGTTTTACGGTGGCCTGCTGGGATGCCGTGAAGGCCGAAGCACCGACACCTGGGTCGATTTCGACTTTTTTGGCCACCAGTTGTCGATGCATCTGGGCGAACCTTTCAAGACGGCTGCCACCGGCCATGTGGGCGATCACCTGGTGCCGATGCCGCACTTTGGCGTGATCCTGAACTTGAAAGACTGGCTGGCGCTGGTCGAGCGGCTGACCGAGGCCAAGGTCCAGTTCATCCTGGAGCCGCAACTGCGCTTTGAAGGCCAGCCCGGCGAGCAGTGGACGATGTTTTTCTGCGACCCGTTTGGCAACCCGATCGAGGTCAAGGGGTTTGCCTCGCTGCACACGGTGTACGCCGCATGAACTACACCTTTGTCTCGGCCACCATCCTGCTGATTTTGATCACCGATCCGGTGGGCAACATCCCGATCTTTGCAAACGCGCTCAAACACGTGGCCCCCGAGCGGCGTGCCCGCGTGATCTTGCGTGAGGTACTGATTGCCTTCGCGCTGCTGTTGACGTTCATGTTTATCGGCGACAGTTTTTTGCGGGTGATGAACCTGAGCGAACTCTCTCTGCAAATTGGCGGCGGGGTAATTTTGTTTCTGATCGCGCTGCGCATGATTTTTCCGCCACCCAAAACGGCTGATGCATCTGAATCGTTCACCGAACCGCTGATCGTGCCGCTGGCCATTCCGGCCATTGCCGGGCCGTCGGCCCTGGCCACCGTGCTGCTGCTGGTGTCGCAAGCGCCCGAGAAGCGCCTGACCTGGATTGCCGCGCTGTGCGTGACGATGACCGTGAGCGCCGTGGTGCTGGTGCTGGCCGAGCGCATCCAGCGCGTGGCCGGTGACCGCTTTGTGGTGGCACTGGAGCGGCTGATGGGCTTGGTGCTGGTGGCGGTGTCGATCGAGATGATGCTGCGCGGTATCAAGACCTTCATCAAACAGGTCGCCACCACCTGAGGCGCAGGCCTGCTTGTATGCTGACAACACAGTCTGCACGGCCACTCTGGAAACGCTGGCTGGTGCTTGGCACCGTGGTGCTGCTGGTCCACCTGGGGCTGTTGCGGTCGATGCCCACCGCCATCCAGCCAGCCGAACCTGCGGCCACGTCGGTGCTGAGGTTTGCCACTCGGGCCATTGACCCGCCCCGCGCCCCGGCACCACTGACACCCAACCCGGTGGTTCAAGCCCGGCCGAAAAAGGTGCATCCACCACCGCCCCCCAAGCCTGCTGTTGTTGCGCCGCCCGTACCTGCGCCCGCCGACGTGGTGAGCACCAACGATTCCCCCAACGTTGACACGTTCGGGACGCAACCACAACATAGCGCCGATGAAGCAGCGGCGCTACCGGCCACGCCAGCCTCGGCACCTGAATTGGCGCAGACCACACCAACGGAAGCGCCACCCGATCAGGATGCGCTCGCCCCTCGACCACCTCGCGACAAGCCGCTGAATTTCAACGCTGAGAGCCTGAGTGCCTCCAGGCGACTGATCTACACCCTGAAGACCAACAAATTCCCGTTCACGCTGAACGCCGAGCTGCTGTGGCGCAACCAGGGCGACAGCTACAGTGCTCGCCTGCGCTACAGCGCATTCGGCATCGCGCGGGTGCAGACCAGCCAGGGCCGCATCACCACCACCGGGTTGGCCCCGGAGCGTTTTTCAGACAAATACCGCAGTGAGGTGGCCGCACACTTCAACTACGAGCAGCACAAGGTGACCTTTAGCGCCAATACTCCAGACGCGCCGCTGCTCACCGGGGCGCAAGATCGCCTGAGCGTTCTGATCCAACTCGGCGCGCTGGTCGCCAGTGAGCCGAGCCGCTATGAGCAGGGCAGCACCATCACCGTTCAAACCGTCGGTGCGCGCAGTGCCGACCTGTGGCTGTTCACGGTGATTCAAACGGAGACACTGCAACTGCCCGGTGGTTCGGTCCAGAGCCTGAAGCTCGAACGCAACCCGCGCGAGCCCTATGACCAGAAGGTGGAGCTGTGGCTGGCGCCTGACCTGGGCTACCTGCCGGTGCGCATCCGCATCACCGACGCCAATGGTGACAGCGCTGACCAGCAATGGAGCGCCACCGAGTCTGCCGACGCTGCCGACTGACGTGGCACGGTTGGCATCTTGAATTCGCCGCTTCTGCGCCCATCTGCAACATCAACGGTAATCAAGCATAATTTGTCCATGCACACCCTCTACGACTCTGACACCTACTCTGTGACGCATATGCTCGCCAATGCGGTGGCCGCTGACGTGCCAGCAGATACGCTCAAGGAAGGCGAGCAACTGCTGATCGTGCCACGACTGGCGCGCCACGGTTTTGAGATCGTGGACAAGCGCAGCGGCAAAGAGGTGTATCTGGACGGCTCTTGGGCCGAATTGTTCCAGCAACACATTTCTGCCTGGCAGCTCAATACCCCCACTCAGGAAGAAGTGGAAGACACCTTGGAGCAATACGCCGAGCTGGCGCAAAACCCGGTCGTCTTGCACTGACAGATACCAAATAGGGCTCCAGCTCTTTATCCAATTGAGCTAGCAGCTATTTAATTAGTAGCGGTAAACAGGGCAAAGCAGTGTCTGAAGCCTGCGACAATATTGGCCCTATGAACCCTGTTTACATCCTCACCCTCTCCTGCCCTGACCGTTTGGGGCTGGTGCACGCCGTTTCCGGCTTTTTGCTGGAGCGCAGCGGCAACATCGAAGAAGCCGCCCAGTACAACGACCAAAGCACCGGCCTGTTTTTCATGCGGGTGCAGTTTGCCTGCGCCGAACACAGCTTTGACGAACTCAAAACCCAGCTCACCAGCTTTGCCGCGCCGTTTGCGATGCAATGGCAACTCCACGCGCAAGCCCAGCCGATGCGCACCGTCATTCTGGTCAGCAAGGAAGGCCATTGCCTCAACGACCTGCTGTTTCGCTGGAAAAGCGGCCTGCTGCCACTCGACATTCGCGCCATCATCAGCAACCACCGCGAGTTTTACCAACTGGCCGCCAGCTACAACGTGCCGTTTCACCATCTGCCGGTGACGGTCGCCACCAAGGCCAAGGTGGAAGCCAAGCAGTTGGAGATCATCCAGAGCGAAGAGGCCGAACTGGTGGTGCTGGCGCGCTACATGCAGATCCTGTCCAACGACCTGTGCACCAGCCTGTCAGGCCGCGCGATCAACATCCACCACTCGTTTTTGCCCAGTTTCAAGGGTGCCAAGCCCTACTACCAGGCGCATGACCGGGGCGTGAAGTTGATTGGTGCCACGGCACACTACGTGACCGCCGACCTGGATGAAGGCCCGATCATCGAGCAGGATGTGGCCCGGGTCGATCACAGCAAAACGGTCGAAGACTTGACGGCCCTGGGCCGCGACACCGAAAGCCAGGTGCTGGCCCGCGCCGTCAAATGGCACGGCGAGCACCGCGTGTTGATCAACGGTCACAAAACGGTGATTTTCAAGTAGCACCAAAATCTGCGGCCCATCGGGTAGGCGGCAGCGCTTGATCGCGTCGTCGAGGCAAGCGTCCTGTACCCCACAGGCCGCTTGCCGGATGCGTTCAGTAAAGCAGGATTACGCCAGGATCTCCCGGGCGCTGATCTGGTATTTGAAATCGTCCGGAGCGTAAGAGTCCAGACGCCCGGAGGCGTTCTCTGCAACTGGATACATGAAGAAACCAAGCGCCGGACCTTTGGCATGGGGCAGTTTCACATCATGTGCGACGTTGTAGGCCATCCAGTTGCCTTCCCAGCCACCAAAGAGCGCATGGTTGACAGGTTTCACGAGGGCGTTTTGTGGCGTTTTGATCCACTCGGGTGTTTCTTGGCGCATGACCTTGGTCACGTCGGCCGGGTCCATGGCCACCCAGCCATAACCTTTCAGGTAAACCTCGGCCCGGCAGTGCTGGGCACCTTGGAGGCTGGCCGGGTTACCCCCCAATTCTTTGTAGCCAAATGCGGAAGGCACCAGCCGCAGGCCGTACACATCACGCGCAGGCAGGCCGACTGATCGGCACAAGCCCACAAACAGGGCGTTGAGGTCAGCACACTTGCCGCCCAGATTGCCGGTTTCGAGCATGGTGCCGATGTCTCCCTCGCCACAGCCTTTGACCTTGGGTTCACGGAAGGTGTTGACAACAATCCAGTCGTACAACTTTTGCGCCTTTTCCACGTCGGTGCGGGCACCGCGCGTGGCCTCCATAGCGGTCTTGCGCACGATGCCGTCGGTGGGAATCAGTTCGGTCGCACGCATCCAGTACGCCAGGCTGGCCGCTTCCTCGGCTGGCGTTTGCTTCACCTGCCAGTCGACCGCGCGATTCTGGGTCTGGATGCGGTTGGTCAGCTCCACATAGGGTTTGGCTTCAGCCGCGGCAAATTCCACATACAACATGCGTGCGCCATACTCGCCATCGGCTATCAACTGCGCTTTGCCATTGCTGACATAGGTGCTTTCCATGGATTTTTGCCAGTCAGTGTTGACCGAGGCGATGGGCAGCCAGACACGAGTGGCACCTTCTGGAGCGGCGATGTCTACGCGGGTCGTGACCTCAAAAGTGCGCCACTTGCCCGGCTGGGGGTCAAACTGGCGCTCAACTGGCGTGAGCCCTTGAGCAAAATTGGTGGCAGGCAGTGCCGCCACAGTGGTCAGCGCCATGCTTTTCAAAAAAAGTCGACGCGCTTGCGCTTGAACGGTGGTCATAGAGAGAACTCCGGAATATAAAAAAAGACAAGGCCGCCTGCGTATGGAAAAGTACGCCGCATGACCTGGATCAATTATCGCCGTGCACTCTTCCCATCGTTCTGGCCCGGGGATGGCATCAAGGACTCCAGAAGTCTGGCGGCCTGCGCACCCGTCCAGTCAAACTCGCCACGCACCAAGCCAGCCACGCGGCCATCCGCCGTGACAAGCACCGTCGTCGGCAACGCCGTCGCCCCCCAAGCGCGAGCCATGTTGCCGGCGGGATCGAGCAGCACAGGCAGGCTCAGGTTGGTGCGCTGAGCATAGCGCGCAACGACAGCGCCGGATTCTTTGAAGTTCACAGCCAGAACCACCACTTTGTCCGTGCCGTACAGTTCAGCCATCGTCTGCAGCGAAGGCATTTCTGCCAGGCATGGCGGACACCAACTGGCCCAGAAATTGATCAGGACCGCCTTGCCGCGCAAATCGGTCAGGCGCCAGGCATGACCCGTGAGATCAGTGCCCACCAAGGCAGGTACGGATTGATGGATCGGCCAGGGACGGACCTCATAGCCCTGCGCTTGCACACAGGCGCTTGACAGCAACGCGGCAACGGCAAGCAGGCAGGCACCGAATGGTCGGCGTGTTTTCCAGAACAAATAGAACTCCCGGTCAGATCTCATCAAAGCCAATGGACAAGGCCAATTTTGCCTGACCCGGGCTGGCGCGCCCAGCATCCATAATTGCCGGCGATGAGCACCACCACGGCGGCCGAACCGCACAACCCCTTTACAGCACTCTACCCGCTGCTCTTTGTCGCGCTGTGGAGCACAGGGTTCATCGGCGCCAAATTCGGCCTGCCCTATGCCGAACCGTTGACCTTTCTGAGCTTGCGCTACCTTGTCGTGCTGGTACTGATGGGCGGCATCATCTGGTTCACGCGCGCACCCTGGCCGCGTACGGGGTTGGAGTGGATACATATCAGCGTTTCGGGGTTGCTGGTCCACGCGGTCTATCTGGGTGGCGTTTTCACTGCCATCCGCCACGGCTTGCCCGCGGGTGTGGCTTCGCTGGTGGTCGGTTTGCAGCCGGTGCTCACCGCTTTGGGCGCTGGACTGTTTCTGGGCGAACGTGTTCGGCCGACGCAATGGGCAGGGCTGGCGCTGGGCTTTGCTGGCGTGGGGCTGGTCGTGGCACACAAGGTAGCAGCCACAGCCAGCGGTAGTGCGCTGCTCGCCATGCTGCTGCCAGCCGTCGTAGCCTTGCTGGGCATCACCACCGGCACGCTGTACCAGAAGCGTTTTTGCCACTCGTTTGACCTGCGCACCGGCTCGGTGATCCAGTTCCTGCCGAGCCTGGCAGTCACGGCACTGGTGGCCAGCCAGACGGAAACCATGCACGTCCAGTGGACAGGTTCCTTTATCTTTGCGCTTGGCTGGCTGGTGCTGGTGCTGTCGCTGGGTGCGGTGAGTCTGCTCAATGTCCTGATCCGCAGCGGCAGCGCCGTGAACGTGGCCAGCCTTTTCTACCTGACGCCACCCGCCACGGCACTGATCGCCTGGGGGCTGTTTGGCGAAACGCTCACCGGCCTGGCCCTGATCGGCATGGGGCTGACCGTGTTTGGGGTGTGGCTGGCGCGCAAGTGAGCGCCCGACTATGCTTGTGCCATCAGCTGACCCAGTTGCACCGCCCCACCCGGTGCCCACGCCGGGTTGAAAGTCAACGGCCCTTTGGGGAACAGCATCACCACCGTGGAGCCAAGCAAAAAGCGGCCCATCTCCTCGCCCTGCTTGAGCCCGATGCTCTTGTCGTCATAGCGCCAGTCACACACTTTGCCAGCGCGCGGGTTGTTGATGATGCCGTGCCACACGGTGGCCATGCTGCCCACAATGGTGGCGCCCACCAGCACCATCACAAAAGGCCCGCGCTTGCCCTCAAACGCGCACACCACGCGCTCGTTGCGGGCAAACAGCCCCGGCACGCCACGCGCGGTGACCGGGTTGACGGAAAACAGCTCGCCCGGCACATAAATCATGCGTGTCAAACGTCCGTCGCAGGGCATGTGGATGCGGTGGTAATCACGCGGGCTCAAGTACAGATTGGCAAAGTGGCCGTCGTCAAACAGGCTGGCCAACGCCGTGTCACCCCCCAACAAGGCGGTACTGCTGAACTCGCGCCCTTTGGCCTGAAAAATCTGCTGGCCCTGGATCGGGCCGAACTGGCTGATGGCACCGTCCACCGGGCACACCAGCGTGGCTTTGGCCAACGCGCGCGTACCTTGCCTGAGTTCGCGGGTGAAAAAGTCGTTGAAAGTGGCGTAGCTGGCCAGGTCCGGGTTGGCGGCCTCGGCCATGTTGACGTGGTAGCGCTGCACAAACCAGGCAATCAGCCGGGTGGTGAGTGTGCCGCCACGCACACGGGCGATGCGCCCTGCCAACAGGGTGAGCGCCTGTTTGGGTAAAAAATACTGCAGCCATACGGCAAATCGGTCAGACATAGGGACACCAGTTGGAGGTGATGGGGAAGAACACAAGCCAGAACGGCTTGGACCGCAAGCGCTGAGGCCGGGTACCAGCAATGCGAAAACGCGTCTTTCCCGGCAAGGGTGCTGATTTTACCGGGGCCACTCAAAACCGGTGGAGTGCCGGTGACACAATGGCATGATGACTGCCCGCATCCCGCCCATCCAATGCCTGTTGACTTTTGAAGCGCTGGCGCGCCTGCGCAGCGTGACGCAAACCTCGGAAGAGCTTTGCGTGACCCCCAGCGCGGTGAGCCACCGCGTCAAGCAACTCGAGCAGATCATTGGCACCAAGCTGTTTGGCCGGGCTGACTTTTCGCTCACGGTCGAAGGCGTGGAATACCTGGCGCATGTGCGCGAAGGCCTGACCATGCTGCAGCGCTTCCCCGGCGCGGCAACAGCGCCAGGCAAGCGCAAGCTGCGGCTGGCCGTCACGCCCACCTTTGCCCGATCCATCGTCATCCCGCGGCTGCGCCAGTTCACCGAGGCCTACCCCGAGATTGACCTGACTTTGCAGGTGTCGATCCCGCTACTGGACGTGGTGGCCGAAGACGCTGATCTGATCATCCGCTTTGGCACCGGCCGTTACGCCGATGTGGAACACCTGTGTCTGATGAAAGACGAGGTCACGCCGCTGGCTTCGCCCACCTTTGTGCGTGAACACGGGCCTTTTGAGGTGGCGCAAGACCTGGAAGGCGAGCCGCTGCTGCGCAGCCCGCTGGAGCCGTGGCGCACCTGGTTTGCTGCCAACGCGCTGGACTGGCCTGAGCCGGTGGACGGCTCGCAGTTCAACGACATCGGCCTGATGTGTGACGGCGCGGCCGCCGGCATGGGTATCGCGCTGGTGCGCCTGAAGCTGGCGCAGCCTTGGCTGGAGCACGGCTCGCTGGTGCGCCTGGGGCACAACCCGGCGTTCACCACCAACGTGCCCAGCCCGCACGCCCACTACCTGTGCTGGCGCACCGGCATGATGGAGCGCTGGGAATGCGTGGCGTTTGCAGAGTGGATGGCAAACAGTCTGGGCTAGCTTTATATAAGAATTCGGCTTCCAGCCCTTATCTGTAAAGGGCTATCAGCTACTATAAATATAGTCATTTTTATTTCAACAGGGTTTTCAAAAATGCTCACGCGCCGCAGTGGAGCAAAGCCTTAGAGTCAGCCACCAGCTACTCGCACCCGCCCAAGGAACTGACATGAACGCCATGACATCGCCATCTGAAACCTCCACACTACAAAGATCAGAGCGGCAAGCCCAGATTGTGAAAGGGCTGCAAGCCGTTTTGCCATCACACGCCCTGCTCTGGAACAGCGAAGACACCACGCCCTACGAGTGTGACGGCCTGACCGCCTACCGCCAGCGCCCGCTGGTCGTGGCCCTGCCCGAGAACGAAGCGCAGGTGCAGGCGGTGTTGCGCACCTGCCATCGCTCGGACGTGCCGGTGGTGGCGCGTGGCGCAGGCACCGGTCTGTCGGGCGGCGCACTGCCGCACGCCTTGGGCGTGACGCTGTCGCTCGCCAAGTTCAACAAAATCCTCAAGATTGACAAAAAGGCCCGCACCGCCACCGTGCAATGCGGCGTGCGCAACCTGGCCATCAGCGAGGCAGTGGCCGGGCTGGGCCTGTATTACGCGCCCGACCCGAGCAGCCAGATCGCCTGCACCATTGGCGGCAACGTGGCCGAAAACTCGGGTGGTGTGCACTGCCTGAAATACGGCCTGACGATGCACAACATCGTCAAGGTCAAAGGCTTCACCATGGCCGGCGA
>CAIVHU010000061.1 GCA_903905735.1 uncultured beta proteobacterium | reverse complement strand
TGTGCGCGATATTCTGACCAACCCCAACGATGCGGCCATCTCCAAGATGGTGATTGCGCTGGCTGAGAGTATCGGATTGACGGTCATCGCAGAAGGGGTGGAGACCACGGACCAACGGGATTTCCTGGCCAGCCAGGGTTGTCATGCCTATCAGGGCTTTCTGTCGAGTCGCCCTTTGCCACTGGATGAATTCGAGGCGTTTGCTGAGCAGGCCAGTCGTCCCGTCGAATTGGATTGAGCCCTTGAGCAGGTGCTCAATATCACCGATGACCTTAAAGACGAGGGACCCTGGATTCACAAGCCAGGGAGTTTTGCGCGGCTGGTGATGTCGCTGTGTGCTAGGCGAGCGTCGTCGAGCGGCCCGCCAAAGCCGACAGGCTGGGATTTTTCTGTTCGCGGGCGAACAGACAGCACGCCGGGAAGGTCCTAAAGTCCTTAACATGGCCGGTGACCAACGAACTTTAATAATCTGGCTGCTTTGGCTTGGGCTGGTTCTATGCTTGCTGGCGGTCGTCGCTGTCGGCCTGCGCGCCTATGGGGTCCAAAGATGGGCTGCCACCACACGAACGCTGACCAGCCGACTTGAAGCCACCCGAATCGACGACAAAACTCAGTCATCAGCGCCGCAACACTACGACGTTCGTGAGCTCGAAGGCTTGCCAGCGCCGGTGCAACGCTACTTCCGGACAGTGCTCAAAGATGGCCAAGCCATCATTGCCGCAGCAAGGCTTGAACTTGCCGGAACCTTCAACCTGTCCGCGACTGGCGAGCAGTGGAAACCGTTCACCTCGCAGCAGCGGGTCGTCACCCGCCGCCCCGGATTCCTCTGGAATGCTCAAATCGCCATGTTGCCCGGTTTGCCGGTGCGCGTGGTGGACAGCTACATCGCCGGTCATGGTCAGTTGCGCGCGGCCATCCTGGGCTTGTTCACCGTGGCCGATGTCAGTGGTGGCGCAGAGATTGCCCGTGGCGAATTCATGCGCTTTTTTGCTGAAGCGGCGTGGTACCCGACTGCGCTGCTGCCCAGTCAAGGTGTGCGATGGGAGGCCGTTGATGGCGGTTCTGCGAATGCAACCATCGTGGATGGCCCGCTCACGCTGACCTTGCTATTCCGATTCAATGATGCTGGCCTGATTGATTCATTTAGAGCCGAAGCTCGCGGTGGCATGGTGGGCAAGGTCATGGTCATGACCCCTTGGGAAGGGCGCTTTTCCAACTACCAGACGCTTGACGGCATGACCGTGCCGTTGACCGGCGAGGTCGCATGGATTCGGCCGGACGGGCGAAGACCATACTTCATCGGGGACGTTTCTTCGTTGACTTACGAGTTCTCGCTATGACACGACTCTCCGTGTTTGCTGCTGTCTCTGTTTTCGTAACAGAGTACCCTGGTCGGGCGTCGCGGCTTCTGAGCGCCAAATTGTCAGCTCTATTTTTTTGCTGTGGCGGCTGGGCTGACCTGTCATTGGCCGTAGAACTATCACGAGGAATTGTTATGCGGAAGTTAAAACTGAACAAGGGCACGACCAAGCTGGAATTCCAATATGAATCTCATTGATAGGCGGACTCACGACAGACGTGCAAGTGTTCGCCGTGCTCAATGCCCAACTACAAAGGCACAGTCACCGATAGTGGCAGCAAAGCTGATGATGGCCGAAGTGGCGCCTGATTCCGACAATGCCAGTGAGATTCGCGCCATTTGTTCGCACGTCATCCAGGTCTTGTGTGAACGGCCCATACCAGATAACCCCAAGGCCCAACTGTGCTCCGCGTTGGACTCTGTCAGTGACAACGTGGCCATGCTTGACACCCTTGGCAACATCATCATGACCAATATCGCCTGGCAGCAATTTGCCCTGACTTACAGCCAGCGACCCAGACAGGTCACACCGCATTCGGATGTTGGCATCAATTACCTTGATGTGCCCTCGCGCTGCGCCAACCCGCACGATGAGTCCTGCCTGGCGGTGCAAGGTA
>CAIVHU010000060.1 GCA_903905735.1 uncultured beta proteobacterium | reverse complement strand
AGGTGCTTGTCAGCGAATATGCATCGGGGCCAGCAGACACTCCCAAGCGATTGGGCGATTTGCAAAAAGGTCGAATATAAGGAAGCAGCCGACTTCTTCTAATCACAAGCAAATTCTGCTTGCTATCCGGGAGGCATCCATATAAGAGGTTTAGTCAGCCAGTCTTGCATGAACTCGGAGAACTTGGATCCTCGCGCAACTATGTGGATGTCCATACCCAGCAGGGAGCGACCGCGATACCTGGTCTACTGATACTGCGACCTGAGGAACCTTTGTTTTTTGCCAGTACGGAAAGGGTCGTGGCCGAGGTCATGGCCCGCGTGAAAGGTCGACATGACCTGTCGGCTGTCGTGCTCAGTCTGGAAGAAAGTGCGGACCTGGACAGCACAGCGATGGAATGCCTTTTGGAGCTCAAACACAGTCTGGCTGGCATCGGCAAGGATTTGCTGCTGGCTAGAGCCAAGACATCGGTGCGCGACTTGCTCAGTCGATGGGATCCTCAGGGACTGGGCAAAGCCGATACCATGTTCTGGAGTGTCGCTGATGCCGTTCAGTTTTCCGGCGAAAACAGGCCGTTGGGCTGACATCCCCACCATTCATACGCTTGCCATCAGGACGGCCTAAACTCTCCTCATGATCCATAGCAAGTTCAACAGGCGCCAACTTTTGGCCTTTGGTGCGGTCACACTGCCCACTTGGTCCTTTGCGGCCAATCGTGATCCTGCCCTTCTTGTGATCGTCGGTGGGGCCGAAGACCGCCTGAAAGACAAGGTCATCTTGCGACGCTTCCTTGAGTTGTCAGACGGCGTCAATGGGAATGTGTTGATCCTGACCGCAGCCAGTTCAGATCAGGCCGCTTCATGGGCTGGGTACGAGCAGGTTTTTCGGGAGATGGGCGCGACCAAGACATCGCATCTGCCCATCTACAGCGTCGAAGATGCCAATGCCCCTGACACCGTCGACCGAATTCTCAACGCTGACGGGATATTTATCACCGGTGGTGACCAACGTCGATTGATGGAGCGACTGGCAGGAACTGACGCCGCGCACGCACTGCACATCGCTTTTCATGTCAGAAGCTGCTGTATCGGTGGCACGAGTGCAGGTGCCGCAGTGATGTCGCACGTCATGCTGGCCGAGGGTGACACGCCTCAGATCCCCGAAAAGGATGCGGCAGTGCTGGGCGTAGGCCTGGGATTCGTGTCCAACGCCATCATTGATCAGCACTTTTCGCAGCGACGCCGTTTGGGACGATTGCTGTCCGCACTGGCACAAAGACCTGATCTGCTGGGCGTTGGGATCGATGAAGACACAGCCCTACTCATTGAGCGTGGGAGGGGCATTGAAGTCATCGGCAAAGGCACCGTCACTTTGATTGACGGGCGTCGCATGCGAACCAACTACCGCGATGTGGGGTCAAGTGAGCGGCTTGAAATGCTGGGTGTCACCCTGCACGTGTTGCCCGCAGGGAATCACTACTACAACGAACCATTGACGCGGTTGGATCCCAAACCGTTTCCATCTTCCCTGCATGATGCGGTTGGCTTTCTGGCGGCTCCCGGGCCCATCAGAGATTAACGTGAAAGAAGCGTACCTGAGGACGCGCTGAGGCCTGCCCCAGCGATGGCCAATTGCCAAAGAAGCTAATTGCAGATCAGATCAGGCGGGTGCTGGAACGAACCCATGTTTGACCAGCATCTGTAGCCAGCGCGGCACGTTGAGTGCCACCATCAATGCCTCATAGTCCACGGTTTTGTCCACGTAGTGCAATGGGTGTTTTTGGCGAGCATTGCATAAATCGTGCGCAGCATCGTGTTCCCCAACGCCACACTCGAACGTTTGTGCCCCTTGCGCGCGTTTAGCGCTTGGATCTTGTCTTTGAGGGCGCAGCGACTGCGCCCGGCGGCCTGTGCAAACTCGCACAGCAATCGACGTACCCAGGCGTTGCCCTTTCGGATAACGACATCACGCAACGCGCGGATTCGCTTGCGCCACTATCTAGGCTCTGAGGCGGGTGAACGTGGGGCTTTTGGTTGGGCTCCCCCCTTTGGCGCTTCAGGTTTTGCTCCATTGACTCTTTCAGCTTCAGCTCTGGCGGCGGCCGCCCTGGCGTTTTCAGCCTTCACGGCTTCTGCTCTGGCAGCACCTACCTTAGCCTCATTGGCTTTGTCAGCTTCAGCCTTCGCACCAGCTGCCCTGATCGATTCGGCTTTTGCGGCATCATCTCTGGCCCTGTTGGCGTTGGCTGCATTTGCTCTTTCACCTTGAACTTTCGCAGCAGCTGCCCGGGCGTTTTCAGCTTTTAGCGCTTCTGCTCTGGCAGCACCTACCTTAGCCTCATTGGCTTTGTCAGCTTCAGCCTTCGCACCAGCTGCCCT
>CAIVHU010000059.1 GCA_903905735.1 uncultured beta proteobacterium | reverse complement strand
GCCAAAAGGTCAGGCTCAGTCAAAAACTTGGCGGGTGCTTTTTCGCCTTTTGCTGCCACAGTGCAACCAGCCAAGCTGGTGCGCGGGCTTCGCCGTGTGGCCCTGCAAATGGGCGTGCGCATTCATGAACGCAGTCCGATGACGGGCTTTGACAACATCCACCCGGCTGTGGTCCACACGCCCTACGGCAGCGTTACCGCTGGAAAGCTGGTGCTGGCCACCAACGCCTGGATGGCCAGCATGTTTCCGCAGTTTGAACGCAGTATCGCCATCGTTTCAAGTGACATGGTCATCACTGAAAAATGCCCGGAGTTGCTGGAACAGGTTGGCCTGTCAAACGGTGTTTCGGTGCTGGATTCGCGTACCTTTGTCCATTACTACCGCAGCACTGCAGATGGCAGGTTGATGCTTGGCAAGGGCGGCAACACGTTCGCCTACAACGGACAAATGCAGGCTGTGTTTGACCAACGCTCACCGTATGAGCATCAACTCACGCAGGCATTGCATGGATTTTTCCCGACCCTAACGGCGACACCCATCACGGCAAGCTGGAACGGTCCCTCGGATCGCTCAGTATCCGGTTTTCCTTTTTTTGGCCGCTTCGACGGCGCAGCAAACATCTTCTATGGCTTTGGCTATTCGGGCAACGGTGTTGGGCCAAGTTATATGGGCGGACAACTGCTTTCCTCAATGCTGCTTGACCTGGACAATGCCTGGACGCGCAGTCCCCTTGCGCGTGGACCATTGGGCCAATTCCCACCAGAGCCGTTTCGCTACGCAGGCTCCCTGATTGTTCGCAATGCCATTCGGCGCAAGGAGCGTGCCGAAGACGAAAATCGTCAACCCTGGCTGATGGACAAATGGCTCAGCCATCTGGCCAAAGCTGCCGGCAAAGCTGACAAGACCTGAAAGCGCAACAGGCAATGCAGATGACATTGAACTGGTGGGTGATAGACGTGGTTTTGCTGGCTGCACTGTTGCACGCGAGTTGGAACACGCTGGTCAAATCCAGCCAGGACAAAGACCTGGACGTCGCGTTGATCCACCTTTTTGGCTCATGTTTGGCGCTGCCGGCGGTATTGCTGGTCGGTTTGCCGCCTGTGCAGGCGTGGCCTTACATCGCTGTGTCCGTTTTGATTCACATCGGCTATTACCTGGCACTCAGTGGTGCCTATCGACACGGTGAACTTGGCCTGACCTACCCCTTGATGCGAGGTGTGGCACCTCTGATGGTGGCTTTGTCGTCAAGTTTTGTACTGGGTGAGGTGCTATCACCACTGGCTTGGGGTGGTGTGTTAGGCATCAGTGTTGGTGTGCTGATGTTGGGTTTTAGCCGTTCGGCTCTAGCAGCGCCTAAAGCCATTGGGTTCGCACTTGCCAATGCCGTCATCATCGCGGCTTACACCGCAGTCGATGGATTGGGCGTGCGCGCCTCAGGCAATGCGTTGCAGTATGTGGCTGTCCTGTTTTCTTTGGATGGCTGGCCATTCGCCCTTTTGATGCTGGCGAAGCGAGGTGGTGCATTTCAAGAATATGCACGGCATCGTTGGCCGGTGGCTGCTATTGGGGCAAGTGCTTCACTAGGGTCCTACGGGATGGTGCTCTGGACAATGACCCTGGCGCCGATCGCCACTATCGCGGCACTGCGTGAAACTTCAGTCCTGATCGCCGTGAGTCTGGGCACCTGGTTCTTGAAAGAATCCTTCACCCTTCAGCGGACCGTTGGCGCCCTCGTCATGTTGGCTGGTGTTATGACTTTGAGGCTGGGGGCACTCTGAATTTAGCATTTGACAAGTTCAGGCATTTCTTTGAACTGATGAATTATTGACACGCCAATGTCACAATTCAAGCATAAAACAGTACAAACAATTTACATCATTTTTATATATAAGAGTCTGATGAGCAACTTGCGGAATTCAGTAAGCCAATCGAATTAGATGCAATCAGAGGCAAAAAATTGAGGGTAGCCCTGCCCAAGTGCGGGAAAATCCAAGCACTGAATCAAGAGATCGCTGCCCGCCCATGAATACTACCCTGAGTACGTTCACCGTCCAAAGATTTTGCGCCTTGCAAGGCGAACTCATAGGGCTAGTGGAGCAAGACTACACG
>CAIVHU010000058.1 GCA_903905735.1 uncultured beta proteobacterium | reverse complement strand
TAACTTGCATTGGAGTCTGAATCAGACTCGTGATTGCATTTATCCACTTCACCCCAAAGGAAACCTCATGAACAAAGACCAAGTCAAGGGCCAGGCCAAAAACATCGCTGGCAAGGTACAGGAAGCCACTGGCAAGCTGGTGAACTGCAAATCGCAGGAAGTCAAAGGTATCAACCTGCAGGTGGAAGGCAAGACCCAAGAGGGGTATGGCGATGCCAAGGAGATGGCCAAAGATGTCCACCATGCGGTGACGCATCCTGCGAAATCACATGCTTGAAATCGCTTACTTCCTCACCTCTCAAAGGAAATTACCATGAACTATGAAGAACAGGACAGTTACGGCATGTACGTGGCGGCTGACAGCAATGGACCGGGTCCACGATTGATGGGTGCGGACACCCTGATGGGAAACGACGTCTACAACCGCCAGGGTGAAGACCTGGGGGACATCAAAGAGATCATGCTAGATGTGCCTGCTGGTCGCATCAGTTATGCCGTGCTGTCGTACGGTGGACTGCTTGGCATGGGCGACAAGTTGTTTGCCGTTCCCTGGGACGCGCTGACCCTGGACACTGAGAACAAACGATTTACCCTGGATGTGACCAAGGACCGACTTGAGAGTGCGCCCGGATTTGACAAGGACAACTGGCCCAACATGTCAGATCAAACCTGGGCCAAGGACATTCATAGCTACTACGGAACCACTTTGCCAGCGGTCTCGACACGCTGAGTTCGATCCAAGTGCGTCCTTTTCGTTCAGTGCCAGATTCAACGACTGCTGCAGGGCTGAGGTCACCTGCGTAAGACCATGTTCAAAAAGGGCAGCATGGGCAACACCGATCCTTCTGACGTGATCTCTTCGACTGAAGCGAAGAAGAGATCGTTGCCCAATACATCCTGAGATCCATCACCCGTGAAGACCGCCAGAACTGTGCGCGCGGCCATCGCAGGCGACAAAAGGCCTTGGTCCGAGTCTAAGAGCGAAGCTCCCGATGGATAGTTCCACCTCACCCCCTCCTTGAAGGAGACCGGTCGGGTCTCGCGCCCCGTGTTGGCGATGGACCAGACGGGTTGGCTGCGATGGCTGCCGGGCTTGCATGTGCTGCGTCACTACGAACTGACTTGGCTTGCGCACGACCTGATGGCCGGTCTGGCATTGACCGCAGTGCTGGTTCCAGTCGGTATCGCCTACAAGGTGGCCTCTGGCGTACCTGGCATTTGCGGCTTGTACGCCGGGTCATTGCAGACAAAGCACGCGTTTGATGCTATTTGAATCCGCGGCTGGCGTTCGTCATGGATACCTGATGGTCATCTTAGCGCTCTTCAAAGGCAGAGCAATACAGGTGATTGATTGGAAAAAGTGCTGGGAATCCGATGAATTAAATTTGCGTCAGATAGGCATGATCTCACGGATGATGGCCTTTGAAATCGGTCAACGATGCCTGCGGTCGCTCCAGCAGGGCAGCCGCCGTGAGGTTGATTTGCAGAAGCAGGCCAGCTTCGTTGATGGTGCATTAACCTACCGGGGCCTGTTCATTTGTGCTTATTGCTCAGGCCAAGGACAAACTTCATTTGCCGCACCGGGGATCAAGTCAATTCGACAGGCCATCGGTGGCACGGCGTGCGCGCCACCAGCGTACCAGTTCAGCGCCGGTAACGCACATCGCCAACCACGCCGAACCTGAGGCAAAACCAGCCGCCACGTCACTGACAAAATGCACGCGCAGCACCACGCGGCTGATACCGACCGCGAACGCCACCGACAGCGCTACGACCAGCACGGGCAAGTGCCACGTTTTTGGCAGCAGGCGCAGGGCCAGATAGGCCAACATGCCGTAGGCCACCAACGCGCCAGAACTGTGACCACTCGGAAAGCTAAAACCTTGCACCTGCAGGTCGCCTACAGGGTCGAGGGGGCGAGCCCGGCCAATCAACCGCTTGAGGCTCTGGTTCAGGAGGCCGTTGCCAGCGATCGCCAGCAACCAGGCCAGCGCCAGACCACGTTGGCGCACGGCCACCAACACGAGCATGCCGACCACGCACAACACGGTCAATGTGGCGGGATCGGCCAAATGGGTCAGTGCGGCAAACACCTGCAGCGCCCAAGGTGCCACGATGGCCCGCAAGGCGTCAGATATGGTCTGGTCAAACCGGATCAGCGGTGACCCCCGAGTAAGTGCGCTCGCCAGCAACACGAAGACGAGTACCCCCGCCAGCGTCACGGCACTGCCGATGACTAAAGACATCCGTATTGAACGCATGGACTCAGTCTGAGCTGTGTGCGGGGTGGATTTCAGTCACAACAGTGCACACAAAGGTTTGTTTTGCGGCGCTAAAGTCCCATTGCTCGATGCTGCAGCATCCAGATGCGGTATCGCCGCCCCAACGTAACACGTTGACCGAGTTCGGCGCACCGGCGCGAACCCGACTGGACGTGCAAGTGCCAGCCTGCACTGCCCACATGGGACGCGCCAAACCGGCCAGTGCCATCACGTAGGGCAGGTGTATGTGCCCACCCATCACCACATCGCAGCCAGCCGAGGCCCAGCTTTGCTGCGCCTCGGCGTGGCCGCGCAGCAGGTTGTGCTTCTCGGTGCTGCGCAGCACGGCAATGGGTTGGTGCACCACCACCACGCGCAGTTGACCGGGTTGAGCGGCGCGCAGCCGACTCGCCACGCGTTCGATCTGGTTTGATGACACCGTGCCGTCCTTGTGCCGGTACCAGCGTGTGGTGTTGACGCACAGAACCAGCAAGTCCCGCGAGGAATGTGTGGGCTCTAACACGTTGCCAAACGCCTCGCAATACCGGGCGTACGGATGAAACAGGCGCTGAGTCAGGTCGAACAGGGGAATATCGTGGTTGCCGGGAATGGCCAGCAGCGGCGCACCCAGTCGCTCGGTGAACACCCTTGCTGCAGCGAACTGGCGGCATGTTGCGCGCTGGGTGATGTCACCCGAGAGCACCAAAAGGTCCGGTTTCTGCTGCTGTGCCAAAGCCTCCAGCGCCTGCACCACCGGTGTCTGCTCGGTACCGAAATGGGAATCGGAGAGCTGCAGCAGCACACTCATGTGCTGCCTCCAGCATGGCCGGTTGCGCCGTCCTCGGTCAAAGGTTTGATCAAATACAGGGGCGTGGCCGATACCTTGAATTCGATGGGTGTACGCATCCAGTTCACCTCGCCGTCAAACGCCACCTTGACCCTCAACCCATTCCAGCCAAGCCTTGGCCGCACGACCATGCGATGGAACTGAAAGCTCTCTACCGTGTCGGCCTCGCCGAGCTTGCCCAACGACCCACGCAGCAGCAGCCCGAGCATGGCCAGCACGCCAATGGGCCGCAGCATCACCGCCGCCAGGCAACCGTGATCCAGCGCGCTGGCCTGCGCCAGGCCGACCTGCTCAAGCTGCAGGCGGTTATTACCGATGAAAAGGGTGCTTGTGCTGACGTCTCGGCTGTCTTCGCTGCGTTCGATGCGCAGCCGAAGAAGTCGGTGTACCCCCCCCAGCATGGTGACCAGAGCTGAACCAAACGCCACCAACCTGCTGCGGCCAAAGCGTGTCTTGAAAGTCTCGCGGTTTTGCAGCAACTCGGGGTAAAGGCCAAGGCTGGCGTTCACCAGAAACACCTGGTCATTGATCATCCCCACCTGCACCGGCACAGGCTCACAGGTCAGCAGAGTCTGCAAAGCCCGCGTTGCATCGGCAGGAATGCCGTGAGTCCGGGCAAAGTAGTTGAAGGTACCCTGCGGCAGCACACCCAAGGCACAACCCTTGGCATGCGCGGCCTGGGCCACGGCATTGATGGTGCCGTCGCCGCCGACTGCAACCACGGCACTGCGCTGGCCGAATGCCTTTGCGGCTGCTTGCTGCGCAATGTTTGACAGTTGATCGGGGTGGGCAAACAACAGTTCACCGGTTCTGCCGTTGAGCCTCAGCGCATCCTCGATGACCGGGCCAATCGTTGCGGCCTTGTGTTGTCCAGATGCTGCATTGATGACGAACTGCAGCGGCGCTGCCGAGTCAATAGGCGCTGGGTGTCGTGTCGTAGTACCTGCCGATGCCATTTTGCTACACAGGGCATGCCATATCCGGCCAGCTCTCCTTGTCAAACCCTGGGGCGCCATCAAGGCGCTCCTGCTCAACGTTCGGCGTAAAGCGTTTGTGCTCCGTATCGAGCTTCAGCGCGGCCAATGGCATGCCAATGAGCTTTTGGCCCATGCCAAGGAAGCCTCCTAAAGACGATACAGCATATGCAACCTTGTTGGCGTATATGTCCAGCCTGATTTCCTTCACCTTGCCCAAGTCCTCGTCTTGAAGGTTGCAAACCCCATCGCCAATCAGCGTGCTGGCCGACATGAATGCTGGGCCGGACTCTTGAACACTGGCGGATGTCTGCATGACGCCGGTCTCAGCTGTTTCATTGATCACTGAATTTTTTCTTCAACTTCTTTTGCGCCTTTTGCGTAGAGCTTGGCTTCATCAGGCGAAAGCTCATGCAACAACCGCAGGAATTCCCCGGCGTGGACACGTTCTTCGTTGGCTATTTCCGTCAGCACTTTAATGGCCAGCGGATGGTCCGTGGATTCTGCCAACTGCATGTACATCTGGGTGGCCTCGTACTCTGCGGCCACCATGAAACGAATCGCTCTGACGAGCTCTGCGTGGTTGATTTTCTTATCTTTGGCGAGCCCTGAAAAGGGCGATCCGAAACTTGGCATGTGCAATCTCCTTGGTTAGGCGTCCACACCTCCTGCGTTGCGACTCAGGCGCCATCGTAAAAAATCAAACGTGATTTTTCAGTGCGCCTACACACATACGGGCGTCAAACGGCTACCTTTGCAAATTGCTTGACGACAAAGGCCCAGATCATGCGTGAGGCATCGGGCCCTTTGGGGTCGCTGTAACTCAGGCTGGCAGCACCGCCACTCCAGGCATGACCCAACCCCTGAACATCACAGAGGGTCGCCACCAGCCGGTCTTTGACCTTGTAGTCAGTGACTATGGATGGGTAGCGCGCGCCACGTTGAATGCTGCGCTGTCGACCCGTTCGTGCGCCCTCACGCGTTGCCCACAGCTGCGCGACCATAGCGCCATTTCTGGGTGCCACAAGGTGGTCAGCGCTGCCCTGTATGACCAACAAAGCGGGCAAAGGTGCACCCCCAGTCAAAGGCAATAGGGGCGTCGCCACACCATGCCCACGCATCGCGGTGAGGGCACTGGCCAATGAGTGGGCAATGCCGGGCGCGACGCCTGAGTGCATGGCCACGGCGCAAAAGCTTTTTGGGTGCTGAATCGCCAGAAGCACCGCCATGCTGGCACCTGCCGACAAACCTGCCAATGCAATGCGCGCCGGATCAATGGTTTGCAAACGGCTCACCTGATGGATGGTGGCCAGTATCGCCTCAGCTTCTGCCTGAGCTTGACCTGTGCGCGTTTGGTACCAGTTCCAGCAGCCTTGCAAGTTGGCTAGGTGGTTTTGTTCAGGGTACAAGACCACAAAACCTTCTCTGACGGCGATCTGGTTCATGCGCGTGCTGGCGGCAAATGCTTCGGCGCTTTGGGCGCAACCGTGCAGCATCACCAGCATTGGCGGATGCGCACTGCGTCGTACGCCTGGCGGTACAAACAGCCGGTAAAGCTGCCCCCCGGCCATGCCCGTCGTGAAGCCGTTTCGCAATTGAACCGCGGTGACAGGCTTAGCACGGACCGGGGTGATCTTGGCAACCGCCGGTTTGCGCGTGGCTGATTTTCGTGGTGCCGGTTTGCTGGGTCGCAACGCCCGCGCAACGGTCTTTCTTCCCACCCAAAGGGCACGACGCGTCAGTGCCCTGAGCGAGCGTTGGAGTGAACGGCTAAAGATCTTGCTTCGAACTTTTCTCGTCATGGTTGTTGCGCTATGGACGCGGCTCGGACCCAGCCGCAAAAACCCGATGACTGCATAGTTTGGCCGTGCACGCACCAAGTGCCCTTGCCGACATCAAAGCAACGTAGCCAGCGCTTTGTCAGCCCTGACGCTACAAAGGCAAACTCTTGCTGATCATTTGCTGCTGCCTGAATGATCTTTATCGCCACACCGTCAGCTTAGTGAAATGCGCCACCGTGTTCTGTGCGGCTGCACACGAAGCAGGCCAGTCGTGGCTGCCCCCATTAACATGTTGAAATGAGTCAGCATGCGGGCCAAACATCTGCTCAGGGTCGACCCAGGCATCAAACCGCTCGGCACTGACGGCGCTCCCGCCAACTCCGCCGCGAGTATGGTTCTGCCATGGGTATGAGCGTGTTTGGTAATTTGCACCGCCCGGTCGTAGGCAATGTACGACGTCAACTCGGTGACCGACAGACACCCTATTGGACTACCCTGAAGCTGCCCTTGGTGGTCGTCAACAACCGCTGCACTGCCGGTCCACGTTTTTCTCCCTTCCTGTCATACAATTTTTTCACTACTAAAACCAAAACTGTCAGAGATTCTGATGCTGGCATACGCAGAACTGGCTCGCCGTACCGTCGCTGCGTTGGTTTGATGCGAACCAGGTGCGGCTCGGTTTGCATCAGGTTTGCAGCCAACTTTTTAAAAATGTCGTTTTTAATCATGGGCTTGCAATCTCAAGCCTGCTTGAGACCGGAAATTTCGTGCAAAGAAATTGGTCCCTGCGTGAAGTCGCAAAAACAGCAATCTGCCAAAAATGTGCAGCGGTTATAGAGACAGTCTAGGCCCCGGCGGGCAATGACCAACGATCCAGAAAATTCTCGAACCCGTTACCAGACGGCCTCGATTACTAGGCAGCGGCGTGGTGGTTGCGAACCCGCCTGCCGTCGCATTGGTGCGAATTCGTGTTGTCTCGGCTTCGTTTGGGGACTGATTGATGCCGTGTTGTGGCAGCTGTTGAGTTATCCAGGGGCCGATGTGAGCAATGCCGATGGGGGCGTGCACCGCCCTGAGCTGGGTTGGGCGTGGTTAATGGGGCGGTGTTTGCTTCGAAGTGAGGGAGATCTTGGGGATTTGAGTATTTGTTGCAGTCGTGTCTTGGTTGGTGTTGAATGCTGGTGCCTGATCGTCCGTTCGATGGCCAAAACATAGCCCAAAAAGGTGAATGAAATGAATTGGCTCTTGGTCGTAGTCAGCTTTCTTGGTGGTAATTCATGGGGCCCGGTGGTTCGCCCCAGGTACTTCGAACAGAGTTGCAGTGCCAGGCCGCAGCCAAAGCGGTGATTCATCAGGTCGATGACATGCCAAAAACCAACGCAACAGCCACCGGGCAAACCGTCGGCGACGTCACTGCCATAGGCCGGCCAGTGGTCCCGGCCAGCTGTAAGCGCCTGCCAAGTTGATTCAAACGACATCGAACCCAGGCCCCTACCCTGGATTTCTCGCCCCCTAACGGCATCGCATCACAACGCCGCCGCCTCTTTCCACGGCACTCCAGGCCGCCAATTTCTCGTAATCGATCACACCACGGCCACGCTTTTGGCTTGGATTCGATCAATCGCAACAACGTTCGGCTCTCGAGATCGTTTTCGAATTCGTTGTTATTTCGGAATCGTTGGGGGATTTGCGCGCTGCAGGCGGGCCCATGAAGACGGGACAGTGCAGGTAGTTGACATCTTCGGCCTGAAGCCGTTGCGCAAGGCACTCACACAGCACCTCGAATCCAGCAGGCGAATCGAAACTGCGCAGTGAGCCTTCCACTTCGTTCCAAACGAACTCGCGTTCTTGAGGGGGCAGGTGAGCTATCAATTCGTTGAGTGCCCGCGCAGCTCATCAGGGACGAGGCTAAATATTAGCGGGCGACACATTGCAAAAAGACGCCTGGATGTCCAGGCGCTTTTGAATACTGCCAAAAAGTTGTCTGCGGTAAGGAAGCAGTGAACTTATTGCCCCACGGTAGGGTTACCTAAGTTGGTCCACTCGATCATCGAACCGGCGTAGAGCTTGGAGTTCTTGTTACCCATGATTTCGCTGGACACGAACCACGCACCGGATGCCAGATGACCCGTGTTGCAGTAGGAGACGGTGGGTGCGCTCGGGTTAATGTTCAATTGCGCGTAGATTTTTTTGTAGTCCTCGGCACTCATGAACTCACGCGCTGCGCCCACGGGCTTGACAATCGCATCTGTCGGGAAAGAACGTGCACCGGTTAGATGACCCGCTGTCTTGTCAACCGGGGCTTTAACAATACTCAGGAATTGCGCGGTCGGACGAGCATCTATGAACTGGTCGGAACCATTGCGCAGGCCCTCCTTGACCTGTTCCATCGAGGCCAGAATGTTCTTGTCTTCGCCAGTGGCGAGCCAGTCTCCCTTGGTCGTGGTGGTTTTTTCCGTGCTCACCGGATAACCGGCCTGAATCCAAGCATTGACGCCACCGTTCAGAATGGCCATGTTGTCATGCGCTTCACCGAAATAGCGCAACTGGAAATACAGGCGAGTGGCCATATCCATTGAATCGACGGTCTCGCCGGTGGAAACAATGACCAGTGGCTTGTCAGTTTTCTTCAGGCCGAAGTCGTCCATGACCTTCTGGAAATGTTCCAAGGTCGGGAGTTGAGCCTTGATCTTGACCCCATCCACGACGCGTTCCTCACGGATTTTGCCGAAATCCACCGAAATGGAACCAGCGATGTGACCGCCAGTTTCAACCAGGGACTTCATGCCGGTTTTTTTGTCGACATCGAACTTGGGTTCAGCGGTGAAAGTGTTCAGGTCATCGCGAATGTCCACCACTGTCACTTCATTTTGATGATCCTTCAGCCACTGCGCTGTGACCAGAGGCCCCGGCAAACCTGCAGCTCCAGCGACATTCGCTGCGGCAATGGTGATAACAATAGCTCCTACCAATTTCATTAGTTTCATTGTTTACCCTTCGTTAAAAATTAGTCTATGGCATGGTTCTTGACAGTACAAAATCTACCTGCGACAGCCGAAGAATCCGCGTGAAGTGTATATGGATGAATCACCCCAAGCTACCTATACTTAGGCTCAAACGCCTGCGTGGTTGGGTGGCCGCAGGGTCCATCTCTGCTAGTTGTGCAATCAAAATCTCCGCCCCAAGGGGCGGGGAATATACCCGCCTAGATTCAACAGGTACAGCGCCGTGACGGCACCGTCACAACGCCAGTCATTGAGGTCAACCTTGGCGACGCAGAGGTGCCGTTCTAGGATGGCAAGTGACACCATGCAGAAGTTTGAAACTACGATTGCCTAACCCGGGACCGGCCATTGGTTTGGGTTCGAAGTGACAATGGTTCATGACCACAATTATTCTGTTACTCCTATCCAACGTATTCATGACGTTTGCATGGTACGGGCATCTTAAGTATGGCCATGACTGGCCCTTATGGCAGGCAATCATTGTTTCTTGGGGGATTGCACTGTTCGAATACTGCTTAGCGGTGCCAGCCAAAGATTGGATATGGCGAGTTCACTGGTTTCCAGCTGAAGATAATTCAAGAAGTGGTGACGCTTACCATCTTTGTAGCTTTTGCAGTGCTGTTTTTGAAGGAAAAGTTTGCCTGGAACTATGCAGCGGCCTTTGTCTGTCTCGGCGGTGCAGCATTTTTTGCATTCGCGTTTAAGGCACCCGCAGCGTAAAAGCGCACGGGGGCCCCAACCCATACCAAAAGTAACCCCCAACCCCCAACCCCCAACCCCCAACAACCCAACAACAACACCTAAACATGCCGAATAATTTTCTTGCATTGCAGGGGCTTGATGCCTGCCATTCGGACCATGATGCCTTGCCTTGCCAGCTTGAGCGTGGCGTAGAGACTACTTTCTCGAGGCCAGCAGTAGCATCGCCTTCAAGTCAGCAAACGCGTTGAATGTCCTGCTCGGCATGACCTTGCCGCCATCGCTGCGCCCTTCCATGTCTTTGAGCTTGGAATGTTCGTTTTCGTGACAGTACGTGCAGAGAAGATCCCAGCGGCTAAACCGCGGTGTCAATGCGTGGAGTCGGTTACATCCTGATGCATCAAGACTGATACCGGGGGGCCATTTTGATCGATTTCAGGGGTGGCGTATTTGATGGATGGTTCGCCACGGCCACCACATCTCCCAATCTTGGGCACAAAAACTACCACAAATTCGTCAAGTTAGCCATTGACGACCGTGGCCCATTAAGTTGATCGCAAAGTCACTGAATTGACATACCCCAAGCATAAGCTGCCCTTTCAACTTTTAAAGGGTGCTCCATGAAACTTCAGTATTTTGTGCCGCCAGCGATCGCAGCAGCCGTGTTAGTGGCCTGCGGAGGGGGTTCTGACTCACCTGCTGCGCAGGCATCCGCTCAGGTCTCGCATGTCCTTCTGATCAGCGTTGATGGGCTACATCAACAAGATGTTGCCAATTGCATCGCGTCTAAAACTTGTCCCAACATTGCCGCCCTAGCACAAACAGGCACGACATATGCCAATGCCTTTACCCCCGGAAGTTCCGACTCCTTTGCCGGGCTGGGTGCGCTCCTGACGGGCGGCTCTCCCAAAACTACGGGTTTGTTTTATGACGTCTCCTATGACAGAACCCTGTACTCACCCAACGACATCAATTGCACGGGTGCCCAGGGGTGGAACGTCATCTTTGACGAAACAGTCGGTATCGACAGCATCAATGGAGGCAACCGTGTTCACCTTGACGGCGGCGGTGCTTTCAATCCCCAAGCGATTCCGCATGCCAAGGTCAATGGCTCTTGTGTCCCCGTGTACCCTCACAATTACATCAAGACCAACACTTTGTTTGAAGTTGTCAAGGCAAACTTGGCGGGTGCACGCACTGCCTGGGCCGACAAGCATGCCTGGGGCTACGATTGGGTGAACGGTCCATCCGGCAAGGGTGTAGACGATCTGGCCCGTACCGAAATTAATTCGCTGGATGCAGCAGGCATCGCTGGCAACGATTACACCACTTCACTTGACGGCGTGGCACCGGCTTACCTGCACACGGAGACCTTTGACAACTTCCATGTCCAGATCATCCTCAACCAGATTGATGGCAAGGATTCGACTGGAACAACGCTGGCACCCACTCCGACCGTGTTCGGCACGAACTTTCAGACACTTAGCGTCGCCCAAAAGGCCCTCAACGCCAAGGGCGGTGGCTATACCGATGCCAAGTTCTCGCCTGGTACTCAAGTTGCCGCCGCTATCAGCTACGTCGATGCCTCAATTGGCAAAATGGTTGCAGAATTGAAGGCCAAGAATCTGTACACGTCGACGTTGGTTGTAGTGAGCGCAAAGCATGGACAGTCGCCCAGTGATCACACCAAGCTTGTGAAAAATGGCGACACATTGAACACCCTTTTACAGGCAAACGGATACTTGGACTCAGCAGGCAATTGGGGCCAAAACGCAACCACTACTGGCAATTTAAACGATGGAACCGGACTGGCTGGTACGGGAGCGATGCAAACCGATGACGTTGGCCTGATTTGGTTGAAAGATCAGACGCAATTGGCTGCTGTGGTGGCAACGCTTAACGCTAATCTCAG